>JAFYKS010000272.1 GCA_017537495.1 Bacillota bacterium
CAGGTTCAGCCGGCAAAACGTGTGCTTTCGGAGGCTTCGGCCGCACAGATTGGTGCCATGCTGAAGCAGGTTATGGAGTCAGGAACCGGGGCATACGGAGACTGGCCCTGTCCAGTTTATGGCAAAACAGGTACAGCCGAGGCTGTCCAGGCTGGCAGAATGGTGAAGCAGTGCTGGTTCAGCGGATTTTGCCAGGCAGGAGAAAATCGCTTCGTGATTACGGTGCTGGTGGAGGACGGAGAATCGGGTGCTGCATCCTGCCTGCCTGTTTTTCGGGACATCACAGAATATCTGAGCACCGGAGCAGGAATGCTGCCGTAAAAGAAAAAGGACAGCATTCAGCTGTCCTTCAGGGAAAGTTTCAGTTTTTCCAGAGCCTTTTTTTCTATACGTGACACGTAGGAACGGCTGATTCCAAGTTCTTCGGCAATTTCGCGCTGGGGAAGCGGTTCTTCTCCGCCCAGGCCGTATCGTTTGAACAGGACCTGCCTCTCTCGGGGAGTCAGATTCTCCCCCAAAGCGCGGTAAAGCCTGCTGACCTGAATTTTCAGGCTGACTGCATCCAGTATTTCATCATCATCGGTACCAAGAATATCGTTGAAACTGATCTCGTTTCCATCCTGATCCGTACCGATGGGAAGGTTGAGTGAAATTTCCATCCTGTTTTTTCTCGAAGCACGGATGCTCATGAGGATTTCATTTTCGATGCAGCGCGCGGCATAGGTTGCAAGCCGGGTGCTTTTTTTGCTGGTATAGGTGTTCACTGCCTTGATCAGACCGATTGTGCCAATGGAAATCAGATCGTCCTGGGTCCATGCGGATCCTGTGTATTTTTTTGCGATATGAGCGACCAGCCGAAGATTTCGTTCAATCAGAATGTTCTTTGCTTCCGGATCCTCTTTTTCCATCTGCTGTACATAGTATTGTTCTTCCTTTTCTGTCAATGGTTTGGGAAAACTGCTGCCCATATATGTAACCCCCTCTGTCTGCATACTCACTATATGCAGGCAGGAAGAGGGGAGTGCCTGGCAGACTGAAAGACGGCCAGGCCGGCCCGTACCTATTCGCCGGGCATGGACGCAGTTTTAGAAGGTCCGTTCAAAGGACAGGCAGTCGGTGCACTGTTCTTCTTTTGGATTTGCTTCATGGGTCCCTACGGTAATGGACTCCAGGGAGCAGAGGTTCTGTGTCTTTTCGTGATATCTGCACTGGTCTACAGTGCAGCGGATTGTCTGATTGCTGGAATGCATATGAGTTCCTCCTTTTTCTTTTGACTTTCAGTAGTATTATGGCTCAATCTTCATAAATTATTACCTCAACTTCACTTGTGCAATGCTGCAGAAAATGGTATAATTTTAAAGAGTATGTGCATTTTTGACATGAAAGTTGATTGCTGCAGTGCCGGATATGGTTTTTTCTGAGAAGAAAGGAAAACTATGAAAATCAAAGCATTGCCGGCAGAAGAACGGCCCATGGAAAAAGGGCTGTTTCAGGGTATGGAAACTTTATCCAATACGGAGCTTCTGGCCCTGATTATCAACAGCGGAACGAAAGAGAAATCAGCCATCGCCCTGGCAGAAGATGTAATTGGAAAGGGAGAAGGCATTTTTCGTCTGCGTGAAATGTCACCGCAGGAACTGATGGGAATTCACGGAATCGGTCAGGGAAAAGCCGCGAGAATCCTTGCAGCCCTTGAACTGGGGAAACGGGTGGCGGCCAGACCGTCAGCAAGCCCGGTAAACGTGGAATCTTCCGATGATATTGCATCCCTTTTCATGGAACAGATGCGTGACCTGAAGCAGGAAACCTTCCGGATTCTTCTTCTGAACGCAAAGGGGGATATCATTTCTTCCGAAAACATTTCTGTGGGGGAACTGACCAGTACGCTGGTACACCCGCGTGAAGTGTTCCGTCCTGCAGTGAAAAAAAGTGCAGCAGCCATGGTTTTGATACATAATCACCCCAGCGGAGATCCGACACCCAGCATGCAGGATATCGACATGACCCTGCGTCTGATGGAGTGCGGCCGTCTGATGGGCATCCGGATTCTGGACCATCTGGTCATGGGAGACGGAACTTATGTCAGTATGAGGGGGATGGGAATCATGGACAGCATAAATGAGAATGAAAAGTAACTGATCTTGTTGGAGGTAAAATATGTTTAGTTTATTCAGAGCAAAGGATATGGGAATTGACCTGGGAACAGCCAATACACTGATTTATGTAAAAGGCAGCGGCATCATTGTAAATGAACCATCTGTTATCGCGACTGACGAACGACGTCACGTGGTTTTGGCAGTAGGTAATGATGCCAAGAACATGCTGGGCAAGGCACCTAAAAATATTTCTGTAGTTCGTCCGCTGCAGGACGGTGTTATTTCTGATTTTGACAAGACAGCAGATATGCTGAAGGAATTTATCAGAAAGGCTCTGTCTGCCAAGAAAATCCGCAACTTCCGCGTGGTAGTAGGTGTACCGAGCGGTGTAACCGAAGTGGAAAAGAGAGCAGTGGAACAGGTTGTAAGAAGCATGGGTGCCAGCGAAGTTTTCATTCTGGAAGAACCGATGGCAGCTGCAATCGGTGCAGGTCTTCCCGTTGACGGAACCACCGGCTGCATGATTGCCGACATCGGCGGCGGTACTTCCGACATTGCAATCATCGCGCTGGGCGGAATTGTTGCCAGCACTTCCATCCGTCATGCAGGTGACAAGCTGAATGAAGCGATTATTCTTTACATGAAGAAGCGTCATGCACTGCTGATTGGTGAAAAGACTGCAGAAGATCTGAAAATTAATATCGGCTGTGCATGTATGGATACCGATGAAAATGGAAATGAAATTATTGAAACCATGAATGCAAGAGGACGTGACATCATCTCCGGTCTGCCTAAGACTCTGGAAGTAACCAATAAGGACATGATGATTGCGCTGCAGGAATCCATGGATATTATCGTAGATGGTGTAAAAGCAACCATCGAAAAGGCACCGCCTGAAATTGCTGCAGATATTGCAGAACACGGCATGATGCTGTCCGGCGGCGGCGGCAGAATCAAGAATCTGGATAAACTGATTACCAAGAGAACCGGCATGAGTGTAACCATTGCTGAAAATGCTTTCGAAGCAGTTGCAGTAGGTACCGGTCAGAGCCTGGAAGACATCGAAAAGCTTAAGGTATACGCACAGTCCGGAAAGAGAAGATAGTTAAAAAAGAAGTAACAGAGGGTTTTCATGAGATGGATTAGAGAGCACAAATTAATCGCAGGACTCCTGGCCATTCTGCTGGCATTGGTGCTGATTTTCCTGCTGACCGCAGGCGGTGCATCAAAAGACAGTGTTACCGGAACGGTAAACAAGGGAATGTCCCTGGTGTCCAATCCGCTGACAGCAGTTACCAGAACCGTCAGAAATACGGTATCCGGTCTGTTTTCATACCGCCAGCTGCAGGAAGATGTGGAAGCATTGGAGGCAGAAAAGGCGGTACTGGAGCTGGAACTGGCACAGGCGGCACTGAAAAAGAGTGAGCTGGAAGAACTGAGGGAACTGTCAGGTCTGCTGAACTATGACTATACCAATGAGAAGTTCGATGTGGTGACAGTTGATATCACATCTTTTGACGGATCCAACTGGACCAATATTTTCACCATCGACCGCGGTACGGAAGCGGGAATTAAGGAAGGCTGCGTGGTAATCAGCGGTGACGGACTGGTGGGCAAAATCTCCAGAGCCGGCGAGGGCTGGGCACAGGTGGTTTCCATCATCGATGACGGTACCAAGGTCAGCTTCAAGGTGGCGAGAAACAGAAAACTTCTGGGCGTAGTGGAAGGAAATCAGCAGGGACAGATTAACGGCTATATGCTGAAGGGCGATGCTGCTGTAGCGGAAGGTGACATCATCATCACTTCCGGTATGGGAACCTATCCGGCAGGTCTGGAAATCGGGACCATTCAGTCCATTACCTATAACAGCGATACCCTGCTGAAGGAAATTACCGTGGAATCCGCTGTGGATTTCAGAAGTCTGACAAAGGTAGCGGTGATTTTATGAGATATTTGAGAATCGGGGCAGTTTTTCTGACTGCCTTTCTGATTCAGCCATCATTGCTGAATATAATCAATATTCATGGATATACTCCTAATCTGATTCTCTGTATGACCATCCTTTATACATTCCTGTATGAAGAGGATATTTACGGTGTCATTTTCGGGGCTCTTTTCGGTGTTCTGTATGACATGATGTACAGCAATGTAATCGGACCGATGCCAATCAGCCTGGTTCTGGTTGCAATCGGAATTGTGGTAATCCGTGAACTTACCAACATTGAAAACATTATCAATATGTGGGCAGTTTCTGTTGTATCTGTAATTGCCTACTATTTCATGAACTGGGGTCTGCACCATCTGGCAGGGAATCCGGTGGGATTCGCTGTGGTATTCCAGCAGGTGCCGTACATTGTACTGTATTCCCTGGTGATTATTACTGTGATGTATAAGATTCTGATCAAACGTGTAATCCGTCATCACAGAGACAGGTATGTAAGATGAACAAACGCTTTTTAAATTCCAGGTACACACAAATTGTCATACTGACTGTTGTCCTTATGCTGATTCTCTGCATAAGGCTTTTTGTGCTGACCGTTATCCAGCAGGATGAGTGGAAGGCAGCGGCAGAGACACAGAGTACCAAGGAAATTACCACATCGGCTCCGAGAGGAAAGATTCTGGACCGGTATGGAAGAGTGCTTGCAGATAATAAACAGATTTTTACGGTCACCTTTAATGCCAGCGGACTTAAGACAGAAGAAATCAACGATTCTGCTTATTCACTGGTGAAACTTCTGGAAAAGAACGGTGACGATGACAATATGGTGGATAATTTCCCGATTAAAATTACGAAAAAGGGAAGTTTCAAGTACACTTTTGATGATGAAAAGAAAGACTGGCTGAAAGATCAGGGCTTTGCCACTGATTTGACAGCAGAGGAAGCTTATGAAAAGCTCCGTTTGAAGTACGAAATTGACCCGGCACTGAGCCGTTTTGAAGCACTGGAAGTTCTTCAGGAAACCTACAGCGTGTATCCTCCGATTGTAGTCCGCAGCATGACATGGGTCTACGACAATCAGAAGACAAACTTCCTGAACAAATACGGTCTGAAAGACGTGGAGATTACAGACGGAGAAGGCAATCCTGTACTGAATGAGGACGGAACGCCGGCAACACGCCAGATGACTGCGAAAGAAGCCTTCCAGGCACTTCGTAAGATGTATAAGCTGACACCGGAAACGGTAGGTGAGAATGCAGGTGCAAGGGCACGCGAACTGGCGGAGCTGTCTGATAAGCAGATTCGTAAGCTGTTCATTGTCCGTGAGGAAATCAAGAGCCTGGGCTTTAACAAATACCAGTCCAGTACCATCGCATCAGAAGTCAGCGAGGAAACCATCGCCTATGTGGAAGAAATGGGTTCTGTGCTTAAGGGCGTGGAAATTTCTTCTGAGACCGTGCGTATCTATCCGAACGGAAGACTGGCATCCCACATTCTGGGGTACATGGGCAGCATTTCCGACAGTGAATATGAGTATTACGTAGAGGAAAACGGATATGACGCCGACGATCTGATCGGCAAAGATGGTATTGAAGCCAGCATGGAAAGCAAACTGCATGGTGTGGACGGTGTGAAAACCATCCAGATTAACAGCAGCGGTGACTATATCGATACCATCAGCGAAACTGCACCGGTTTCCGGTAAGAGCGTATATCTGACCATCGATATGGACCTGCAGAAAACTGCAGAAGAAACTCTGGAAAACATGATTCAGTGTGTCCAGAGCGGTACCGTATTTAAGAGTGAATACGGTAATCTGGGAACTGTGAAGGCACCGAACTGCGGATCCGGAGCTCTGGTTGCCATCGATGTAGACACCGGTGATGTACTGGCTATGGCCAGCTATCCCGATTATAATCCGAATATTTTCGCAGAAGGGATTTCCTATAAGGACTGGGCCTCTGTACAGAGTACCAATCCGCGTGATTCCCTGGCACCGACTCCGCTCTATAATATTGCGACCCGTTCCGCGGTACAGCCGGGTTCCACTTTTAAGCCGGTAACCTCTGTTGCAGCACTGCAGGCAGGTCTTAATCCAAAGGAGCAGATTTATGACGGACTGTACATTGATATCGGTGACCGCCG
>JAFYKS010000273.1 GCA_017537495.1 Bacillota bacterium
AATTTCCCATGCAGTATCCGGGTCCAGGTTGCCGGTAGGTTCATCGGCAATCAGAACAGTCGGATTGTTCACGATGGCGCGGGCAATGGCTACACGCTGCTGTTCCCCTGCGGAAAGTTCGTCCGGATACTTATGCGCCTTGTCACTGATTCCCACCAGACTGAGAATCTGCGGCACCTGCTTGCGGATCTGGCGTGGTGTCTTATGAATGACTTCCATAGCAAAAGCTACATTTTCGAATACGGTCTTCTTCGGCAGCAGACGGAAGTCCTGGAATACAGTCCCCAGACGTCTTCTGTACTGTGGAATCTTACGGTTGGAAAGTTCGGTTACTTCCTGACCTGCCACCATGATGCTGCCTTCGTCCGCGTCGATTTCCTTTAAGATCAGCTTGATAAAGGTGGACTTGCCGGCGCCGCTGGGACCTACCAGAAAGACGAAATCACCCTTTTTAATATGTACACTTACATTGTCCAGACCTACGTTGGACTTGTAAGTTTTCGTTACGTTCTCAAAACGAATCATCTTTTTCCCCTTCGCAAAATATTTACTCACGGCACCGCTTTCCGCACCGTACGCATAGCAATACAGACCGTTTTCGACCTCGTTTCGAATCATCCGGTCTGGTTAGTTATATTATACTATAAAACGACAGGATTTTGAACAGTAAATTATGGGAAATCGCAGATTTCACAAAAGAAATTTCCCGCCTCTGTCAGTTGACGAAACTGACGGACTGGGCTAAAATTACGGTATAACCTTTTTTACACATTACGAGGTATTTTTATGAAAATCACATTGCAGAATGTAACGAAAAAATTCCCAAGCCGCAATAAAAAAGTACGCGAGGACGTCATTGCGGTAAACAATTTTGATTTTGAAATTCCTGACGGAAAGCTGATCGGCCTGCTGGGTCCTTCCGGCTGCGGCAAGAGTACGGCACTGAACCTGCTCTGCGGTCTGCTGAACCCGACAGAAGGCAGAATTTTCTTTGGTGACGATGATGTCACCAACCTGCCTGCAGAAAACCGCGGCGTCGGCATGGTCTTCCAGAATTATGCCCTCTACCCGCATCTGACCGTAAAGAAAAACATCATGTTCCCTCTGGAAAACCTGAAGGGAGCCGAAAAGATGACGAAGGAAGCCATGGAAGCCAAAGCGCTGGAAGCAGCCAGACTGGTGCAGATTGACGGACTGATGGAACGAAAGCCGAGCGAACTGTCCGGCGGCCAGCAGCAGCGTGTGGCAATTGCCCGTGCCCTGGTTAAGGTGCCCAAAGTTCTTCTTCTGGACGAACCGCTTTCCAATCTGGATGCCCGTCTGAGACTGCAGACCCGTGAAGAAATCCGCCGTATTCAGAAGGAAACCGGAGTTACCACCATCTTTGTAACCCACGACCAGGAAGAAGCCATGAGCATTTCCGATCAGATTGTGGTGATGGAAGCCGGCGTTATCCAGCAGATTGGCAAACCGCAGGATGTTTACGACGATCCGAAAAACCTGTTTGTAGCCAAGTTCCTGGGCACTCCTCCAATTAATGTCTTCAACGGACGTATCGAAAAGAACGGCCTCTGGATCGGTCAGGACCGTCTCTTTGATATCGCTGCTGCGGATGGCAGCCAGATTGCTGACCAGCCGGTAACTATCGGCATCCGTCCGGAAGGCTTTATTCTGGGCGAAGGAGACGGTGGAGCACTGACTTTCAGTCTGACTGAAGTGGAAGTTATGGGACGTGACATCACCGTAGTATCTTCTCATCCGGACTGCCAGAACGTGGAAATCCGATCCATCATCAGCTCCGAAAACCGTGTAGAAGTAGAAGCACTCATGGAAAAGACCGGAACCGCAAGCGCGGTACGTTTTGACGTGAAACCGCATAAGGTACACATCTTCAGTACGGAAACCGGCCAGCGCATCTATTTCACAGCGAAATAAGGGAGGCTGCCATGGAACGAAACACTATGAAAGCCTGGCTCTACCTGCTGCCGGCGATCCTCTTTCTGGGAGCTTTCCTGGTCTATCCTCTGATTGACGTATTCATCTACTCCTTCGAGGAAGGCTACAACTCCGCATCCCAGACATATCACGGCGTGGGCCTGTACAACTACAGCTACGTGCTCCACGACCCGTACTTCCTGCAGGCTGTGAAGAATACCTTCATCCTGGTAATCTTCACCGTACCGATTTCCACAGGACTGGC
>JAFYKS010000023.1 GCA_017537495.1 Bacillota bacterium
ACGATTGCCGCAATCCAGCCGTAGAAGTTAAACGGAATTGTTTTAATAAAGTACTGCATGCCTTCGCCTGCAGGAGCCCATCCTGTAGTTTCCAGAATACGGCCGCAGAAGATGGCCCAGGTGGAAATCGGGATGATAACACACAGAGGTGCTGCTGTAGAGTCTACGATATAAGACAGAAATTCACGGGGAACTTTATGTTTGTCCGTAATCTTGGTCATACATGCACCAACTGTCATGGAATTCAGATAGTCGTCGATAAAAATTACGCAACCGAGAATCCAGGTACAAATTAAAGAAGAAGTCTTTGTCTTTGCCTTAGAGGCAATCCATTCACCAAATGCATAGGCACCGCCAGCCTTCTCAATCAGGGCTATTATGCTGCCCATCAGGCCGCATACGATCAGCAGGAATGCGATGTCCTCATTCATCATGGTAGCCAGTGCAGCATCACTGAAATTGGTGAAGGTGTTGGCAAGCCACGATTCATTGTTTCCCATGGTTTCAGGTCGTGAAACCATAATAAACCCCAGTATGGAAGCCAGAATCAGCGCTTCCAGAATACGCCGGGTAGCGAAGATATAAACGATTAAAAAAAGCGCAGGCAATACCGACATAAATCCATAATCAATCGGATCAGCCGGCAGGAAATTGGTTATAGCTACTGTTATAATCAAAGCCGCAAAAATAATTGCCAGAGTCTTTCTTCCGCTAGCGGATTGAGCCTCGGATCCGTATTTTTTTCTCAACTATCATCTCTCCTCTCGAAAAAAGCCCTTCGGCAGTATCTGCCTTCGCCCAAAAGGCTGATCTGCATACAGGCTCACTAATTAAGCATAATTATAACAAATTAGTTCCAAAATTCAACATTATTTTCTATTTTTTTATGTTGTATTGCCATGTTTTTTTGGGTATTATATTTTGTAGAAAATCTCACACAAAAAGGAGTGAAACCACTATGGATATGAATAAATTTTTCTATGATCTGGATCAGTTTTTATTAAACAAGCAGTTTGATGAAGCAGAAGAATACATGAAGCAGGGGCTTGCAAAAGCTGAAGATGAATGCGATGCAGGTGCTACTATCTCCATCTGCAATGAACTGGGCGGCTACTACCGCGCCACTTCCCGCTATGCAGAAGGCATTCCGCTGTATGAAAAGGCACTGGAACTGATTTACCAGCTGGGTCTCAATGGTACTGAGCACCACGGAACGACTCTGATTAATTACGCTACCACAGTAACTCTGATCGGCGATGTCGAAAAAGCCCTGGCACTGGATAAGGCAGCTGCAGCCATTTTTACAGGAGAAGGCTTTGCACTGGACTACCGTCTGGCAACCCTGTATAACAACATGAGCTTCCTCTGCATGGATTTGGGCCACTACGAAGAAGCAGAAACAAGCCTTAACGACGCACTTTACATCCTGAAAACTCTGGATGAAACAGAAATCGACGTGGCTGTTACATATACCAACCTGGCCGGCGTCTACCTGGCTCAGGAAAAACTGGATGAAGCCAAGGTAACCATCAAGCAGGCTCTGGATATCTTCATCACCGAAAGCGGACGTGACGATGTTCATTATGCCGGTGCAGTGAATCTGCTGGGCGAAATCTACTTCCGTGAAAGTCAGTACGAAAAGGCTGCTGCCCTCTTTGAAGAAGCCATGAGCCTGACTGCCCGCGATTTCGGCGCAGAAACCCAGACCTATGCAATCCTGTGCCAGAATCTTGCATCCTGCCTGGATGAACTGGAGCGCAGCGAAGAAGCAGAAAGTTACCGCCGCAAAGCAGACGAAATTCTGAGAGGAATCGGACTGTGAAGGGCCTGATTCTGGCAGAAAAATATTATAACGAATTTGGCAGCAGAATTCTTTCCGCAGCGGAAACACTGTGTCCCGGTCTCAGCAGCCGCCTTTCCATCGGTCTGTCCGGAGAAGGTTCTCAGTGTCTGGGATATGATGACACGCTGTCATGGGATCATGATTTTGCGCCGGGTTTCTGTGTCTGGATGTCTGATGAAGACTATGCCGCATACGGTTCTGCGCTGCAGGCAGCCTATGATGAGCTGCCGAGCGAGTTCTGCGGTTTTTCCCGCCAAAATATCCTCGCCCCGCACCGTCTCGGTGTCATGAGTGTATCGGACTTTTTCGGTTCTCTCACAGGGATACCGGAAACCGATGAGGACTGGATCTTTATACCGGAAGATGCACTGGCAGCTGCAGTCAGCGGACGGGTCTGGCAGGATGGCTGCGAAGAATTCCGCAGTATCAGAAATCAGCTCAACGCCTTCTATCCGGAAGATGTTCTCCGAAAGAAACTTGCAGCCCGCGCTGCAGTGATGGCGCAGGCTGGTCAGTATAACCTGCTCCGCATGATGAAACGTACTGACAGAATTGCTGCCATGCAGGCCGCAGCAAGATTTACGGAAGCAGCCATTTCCATGGTTCACCTGCTCAGCCGTAAATATACACCGTTTTACAAATGGGCATACCGGAGCCTGCAGGAACTGGCGGAAACATCGGCCCTGGCGCAGCTGGTATCGGCAGAACTTGCCGAGCTGCCGGAGGCTTATATTTTGCCTGGAAAAGAAGGAATCGAAAAAACATTTGATATCACAGAATCCATCTGCCGGTCAGTTTCAGACGAACTGCGCAGTCAGGGATTTTCAAAAACAGAAAGCAATTTCCTCCAGGACCACCTGGATGATATTATGAACGGAATCCTCAGTCCGCAGATCCGTGCCATGCACCCTATGGCAGATCCGGCATTCCGTTAAAGGGAAAGGAGCAGAACAATGGATATGCAGACCATGATTGAAACGATTATCGAAATCGAATGGGAAATGTTCCAGCATACCGAAAACATGGGCGGGCGTGCCAGCTGTCAGGATGACTTCGAGACATTCTACATCATGAGAGGCAGCCAGTACGCCAACTGGACCGATGAAATGCGTGAATGCTGGCTGAGCTTCCTGAAACAGAGCCAGGCAGAAGGACGCAATCTGGTAGCCGAAAAATACGGACGTATGATGCAGTTCACCAACCTGCATCACTATAACAAACATATCAAGCCTTTCGTTCCTGCTGTACCGCAGAGCCACTACAACATGATTAGCACCATCGTAGAGGCTCAAATTGGCTGGGAGAAGGATTTTGCAGCAAAGTACCCTAAACTGTCCAGAGCCGGACGTCCGGTTACCTCAGAGGGCGATTTAAACGGTTTCACGTCCATGGAAACCTACTCCCGCGGAGAACTGCAGACCTATCCGGAAGAACTTCTGAAGCTTTACACAGAGTATGTGCAGCAGCTGAAGGAGGAAGGCCGGAACCTTTCCATGATGATTCAGCAGACTACAGTTCTAATGTACGGATATGATACAATAGAAGAAGCGGAAAGCTCCCTGTGAGCCTTCCGCTTTTTTATTGCCTTCATTCTGATTTATTCTTCCGGGTCAAACCATTCAATCTTAAAGCCCATCTCCCAGTCGGATATTCCTCCGCTGCCTCCGGACGAGTTTCCTGCCCTGTTCCGGTTCTTTTCCAGCTTGCGGTCCGTACTGCCTCCGCGCCGCATCTGACGGCGGAAACAGCGGTCACAGACATGGAATTTAAAGTTTGGCGGCAGAGGGAATCCGCAGGATTTACATTTTTTCAGATACCCTTCCTTGGTTTCCAGCAGCAGTGAATTGATTTTTTCACAGAGCTGCAGTTTTTCCACCATGGTTTCGTCTTTTTCACCGGAACGCTTCAGCATGCGGCTGTAAACGTCCAGAGCAGCATACTGCAGTTCACAGTCTTCCAGAGTCAGCGCAGCCTCGTCGATGAAATCAGGGTGCGGCATGGATTCTTTGCGGAAAAATGCCTGGCAGCAAGACTTCCAGTAAGCCACCAGCTCAGGAGATTTCACATCCACCGGACAGGTGATACAGGAGAATACCTCCTCCTTGGTCGCCTTCTTCGGAACCGGCTTCATTTCTTCGTAGAGAACCATGGATTCCCACATATCTTCCCTGCTGAACCCTTCCACCGGCGGCAGTTCCTGCCATGCATCCAGTAGTTCCTGCAGAGAATAGTCAGAGCTGAGTGCATCCTGAGGGAACGGAATGGTCAGATGGGTTACCGGAGGTGTCTCTTCCTTCAGACAGTATTCAATATGCTCCGGTGTATCCATGGTAAGAACATATCCCACATCATATTTACCAAAACGGCCTGCACGGCCTGCAATCTGCTTTACTTCGCTGACCATGAGACGGCGGGTTGATACCCCATCATACTTTTTAGTCTTGCAAAAAATTACACGGCGGATTGGCAGAGATACGCCCATACCGATGGCATCAGTTGCCACAACCACCTGCGTTTCACCGGAAGCAAATTTTCTGACTTCTTCGTGGCGGGACGGCGGCGGCAGAGCCCCGTAAACCACGCTGGCCTTTACACCGGCCGCTTCCAGTTCTGCTGCAATCCGCAGTACTTCCCTTCTGGAGAAGGTAATCAGAGCATCCCCCGGTTCCACATTTTTCAGATCCGTAAATTCACCGGCAAATTCCAGCGGCGTCAGTCTCTTATGGTGCACCACTTCACAGGTACTGCCCGTATTCTTAATCAGCCCTTCGATAATATTCAGCCCTTCCGGCGCTGTACAGATATGCAGTTCATCTGCATCCAGGGACAGAATCGCTCTGGTCCAGTGACTTCCGCGCTCACGGTCTGCCACCAGATGCGCTTCATCCACTACCACCACGTCGTAGTGCTTATAGTAAACACACATATCGATGGTGGATGCTACAATATTGCTGAACGGTACGTCGATTTTTTCTTCCCCGGTCAGCAGGCTGCATGGAACTCCTGCTTCATTGAGCGTATCAAATACTTCCAGAGCAAGCAGTCTCAGGGGTCCCAGGTAAGCACCGCTTTCCGCCTTCTTCAGAGCCTGCAGAGCGTCATAGGTCTTTCCGGAGTTGGTAAGGCCCACATGGATATAAACCTTACGGGACATATCCTTGGCCTGTTCGATCATCTCCATGCCGCCGTAGGACAGCAGCAGACTGCGCATATCTTCCTGTCTCTGACGCTGCTTCCTCCGCAGTGCCTCCACCTTGGCAAAATCTCTGCGGAAATCATCCTTCTGGACAATCATTTCTGCCTCGCTCTTCAGCCAGTAATGATGTGCATCATCCTTCCCCAATCCCAGCTCGTAGCCACGGCCTGCGTCAGGGAAATATTTCTTTATCAGTGTATCATTGAGACGGTATGTTTCCATCAGCTCCATCCGGTTAAAATACTTCCACCGGTTGCTTCTGCGCCGTCTTCCTCTGTGTCTTTTCTTCGCCATAAATTTACAACTGTACTTTCTTTCGTTTATTTAATGCAGATGCATACTTTTTATATTCTACCAAAACAGCCTGTTTTACACAACAGAAAAACTGCCATTTCCTTTCGAAAACGGCAGTTTTGAACTGACTATACCTCTTTTGATGCCAGTGCCTTTTCCAGCCAGTCTTTTCCGTCTGTAAAACGGGCAACTACAAAGGAAATCACATAATCTCCTGCTGAATTCACCATGGTTGCAGGCGGATCTACCAGATTGCCGATAGTAATCGCAATCGGATAGGCAATCTCCAGCTGGGTTGGGAAGAAGATGGAGCACATGATAAATTCTCCAATATAGCCGCCTCCCGGAATGCCTGACATACCTACAGAAGATACTACCGCTACCAGAATGACCAGCAGATATGTTTCGATCCCCTCAAAAGGAATTCCGAACACGCCGAATAGAAAGGCAATTTTCAATACGCAGGAAAAACAGGAACCGTCCATGTGCATGGTCGCACCCAGTGGAATTACAATTTCGGATACATCCTTTGGAAGTCCGGTTTCCTTTGCTACCTCCAGATTTGTCGGAATGGTTGCCACAGAAGAACAGGTGCCCAGTGATGTAACCGCAGGGCGCAGAATATGCCGGAACATGACACGAGGTCCCTGCTTTCCTCCTCCAAACCAGGCAAACAGCGGAAACGCAATCAGTACATAAACAAGGCAAACAGGATAATATACTGCCAGTCCCCTGCCGTAACTTCCGGCAATAGCCGGACCGTAAGTCGCTACCAGATCCGCAAAGAACCCCAGAAATGCTATCGGTGCATAGTATGTAATGATTTTTACGATCTGCATCATTACGCCGGACAGATCTTCCAGCCATTTTGCAATGACAGAATTTTTACCGCCGTTAAGCTGAACACCGAACCCGAACAAAATAGAAAATACGATAAGCGGCAGCATGGCCCGCCGTGACAGAAGTCCCACAAAGTCCTCAGCGGTAAAGAAACTTACCAGAAGATCAGCCAGGGATTTCTGTTCCCCCACCTCCCCTGCTGAAAGGGTTCCCCACGGCTCTGTTACCGGAGGAATCAGTTTCATCAATACAATCATGATTACTGCTGCGATGGCACCGGTTACAAGGAATGCCGTGATTGTCGTTCCCATCACTTTTCCTGCTCTCTTCCGGCTCTGCATGTTGGCAACTGCACCTGCAATGGATGCAAAGACCAGCGGAACCACGATACAGAACATGAGATTGATAAATACGGTACCAAGAGGCTTCAGCACAGAGGCACCAGTAGCCGTCATATTCCCTTCCCCGTCATACGTATTAGGCCAGAGTGCACCGATAAGGCATCCGATAATAATGGCTGCTACCATGGCAATCAGTATGCCATAATTGCTTTTAAATGATTTTATGTCCATATAGTACTCCTTTCTTATGCCGCTATCATTCTATGCTGCTCCGTAAACGATATGCCTCCTGTCAATTTATAAATCAAATTGAAAAGGGATGCTTCCATTTCGGAAACATCCCTTTTATGTTATTATAGATTTTTATTTTTTCACAGCTTTCCAGATCAGACCGATAACAAGACCTGCCAGTGCAGGGCAAATCCAGCCCATGCCCAATCCGAAGAATGGCAGCACATTGCCCACAGCATCCAGAAGCGGATCCACATGGAGCAGCGCTCTCGCACCTTCAGGCAGTGCCTTCAGCAGATCGAAGAATGCAGATACCAGAGTCAGTGCAGTAACAGACACATATACTCGTCTGTCATCTCCGAAGAATCTTCCGAATAAAACCAGAAGAATCAGTGTGATTGCCAGCGGATACAGGAACATAAGCACCGGTACGGCATAAGTAATAATACTGGTCAGACCCAGGTTTGCAACCAGGAATGCCACCCCTGCGAAAATGCAGGTCCACACCTTATTGGACGGTCCCTTCGGGAACAGCTGGGTGAAAGTTTCCGCACAGCTGGTAGTCAGACCAACAGAGGTCTTCAGACAGGCAAAGGTTACAGTCACAGCCAGAATCAGGGTACCAATTCTTCCGAAATAGTGGTTCGCAATGATATACAGTGCTTCTCCGCCGTTTGCACATGCTTCGGTAATACCGCGGCTCTGTACCCCGATCATGGTAATAAAGATATAAATGATACCCATCAGCAGACAGCTGAAAACA
>JAFYKS010000274.1 GCA_017537495.1 Bacillota bacterium
ATCCCGATGAATCACGTTGAGTTCTTCGAAACTACACCGAAGTTCAGAGAACTGGTGGAAGCCGGTGTCCTCTGCACTATGACAGAAGGCAATGCGACATACTGCCCTCGTTATATCTGTCCGGACTATGAAAAGCTGATGAGAGAAGGATGTAAGTTCCTGCGTCTGGACCCACCTACCAATCTGTGGGAAGCAGTAACTGCCCTGTTAGTGTTCTACCGTCATATTCCGTCTGTAACTCATTATCCTGTATATCTGGGCAATGTGGACAAGATGCTGGAACCGTTCATCGAAGATGAAGAAGAAGCAAAGAAGCTGATCCGTCACTTCATGTTCTTCCTGGACCGTACTATTCCTGACTCTTACTGTCATATGAATCTGGGTCCTGAAGCAACCCGTGCCGGCAGAATCATTCTGGAAGTACAGAAGGAATTCAAGGACAATGCAATGCCGTCCATTACTCTGAAGTACGATCCGGACATCACTCCGGATGATTTTGCAGTATCCAGCGTGGAATGTGCACTGGCATGTGCGAAGCCAAGCTTTGCAAATCATAAAGAATACAACCAGCTGTATGATGTACCTTATGGCATCGCAAGCTGTTACAATGCTCTGCCGGTTGGAGGCGGTGCATTCACTCTGTCCCGTGTGGTTCTGAGCCACATGGCAGACCGTGCTTACAACAGTGAGCATCTGATTGAAACTCTGCTGCCTGAAGCAGTAGCTGAACTGTGTGAATACATTGAAAAGAAGATTACCTTCCTGGTTGAAGAAACTCACTTCTTCAAGTCCAACTTCCTGGTTACAGAAGGCTTCATCCATCTGGAACGCTTCACAGGCATGTTCGGTATGGTAGGTATGAATGAATGCGTAAACACTCTGATGGCAAAGGAAGGCAAGACCGGTACTTACGGTTACAGCGAAGAAGCTGATGCTCTGGCAAAGCGTATTCTGGACAAGATGACAGAATGTGTGGAAAGCTACGAAAGCCGTTTCTGCGATGTAACTGACCATCATTTCTCTCTCCATGCACAGGTGGGTATTTCCGAAGACTGCACCATCAGCCCAGGTGTACGTATTGCAATCGGAAGCGAACTGCCGCTCCATGAACATCTGATTCATGCCAGCCAGTTCCATCCATACTTCAAGTCCGGTGTAGGCGATATCTTCCCATTTGATGAAACTGCCAAGAGAAATCCTGAAGCTCTGCTGGATATGATTAAGGGCGGCTTCGAAATGGGCATGCGTTACTTCTCTACATATGGCGATGATGCAGATGTTATCCGTATCACAGGCTACCTGGTAAAGAAGTCCGACATCGAAAAGCTGGATGCAGGTGCAGCAGTACCTCAGGCAAACGCTATGTGGGGTCTGGGCGAAGTTAAGAACAGCAAGATTCTGGAACGTAAGGTTCGTTCTCTGGAATAATCATGAAGGCTGTTGTAAATAAAATCATCCACACCAGTGTAGTGGATGGACCGGGAAACCGGGCGGCAATCTTTCTGCAGGGATGCAATTATACCTGCGGATACTGCCACAATCCTGAAACCATTAACCTGTGCGGTCACTGCGGTGCATGCGTCAGCGTGTGTCCTGCAGGTGCACTGTCCATGGAAGATGGAAAGGTAGTCTGGAATGAAGAAGTTTGCTGTCAGTGTGATGAATGCCTGAGTGCATGCCGAAACATGTCCACACCGAAAACGAAAGAGTACTCTGCGCAGGAAATCATGGATATTTTGAAGAAAGATATTCCGTTCATCCGTGGCATTACGGTTTCCGGCGGAGAATGTTCCCTGCAGAGAGACTTTCTGGTGGAACTGTTCCGTCTGGTTAAGGCCAAAAGACAGACCACACTGATGGACAGCAACGGAAGCTACGATTACACCGCAGACGAGGAGCTTATGGCGGTCTGTGATGGAGTTATGCTGGATGTAAAGGCCTGGAATGAGGCTGAACATATGAAACTGACAGGAATGAGCAGCACTCCTGTCATTGAGAATGCACTGAAACTGGCGAAGGCCGGAAAGCTGGAAGAAATCCGTACTGTGGTTGTACCGGGATATCTGAATAACCGCGAAACTGTAGATCGGATTACGAAACTGCTGGCTCCGCTGCAGGAAGAAAAGCCAATCCGTTACCGGATCAGTGCTTACCGTCCTTTTGGTGTCCGTGAACCATACCGCAGTGAAATGCGAAGTCCTTCCCGTGAAGAACTGGAAGAACTGGCAGAGATTGCGAGAAAGAACGGAATTACAGATATTGTAATCATTTAAGCGGAAACGTTTAATGATAGATAGCATCATGCGAAGAGGTGATAACTATGAAAATGTTTATTGACTGTGATCCGGGAGTGGATGATTCCGTTGCGATTCTGTTCGCACTGAACCGTCCTGAGGTGGAAATCGTTGGTATTTCTACCAGTACCGGTAACGTGTCAGCTGTACAGGGTGCGGAAAATACTTTACGTATTCTGAAACTGGCAGG
>JAFYKS010000275.1 GCA_017537495.1 Bacillota bacterium
CTTACCGTGGTCTACGTGACCGATAGTACCGATGTTGATATGCGGTTTAGTTCTTTCAAATTTAGCTTTTGCCATGGTTATCAATCCTCCTAATTTTATAACGTTATTTTTTGGAAGTGTGGATTGGGCGTCCCCATCCACGGGGTTTTGCTCAAACCTATCATTTATTTTACCATAGATTGTCCACTCTTGGCAAGTGGAATAACCTTTGGAACAGGAAAAAACAGCGAAAAATTAAGCTTTTACAGCTGTTTTTCACTTCTTTCCTCTGAATATATATTTTACCACATTACAGCGATTTATGATATAATTAATTTAATGAAAGAAAAGGGATATAAGGAGGGATGAACCATGAAATACACAAGTAAACTTTCCCGGCTGCTTTTCCACGAGCACACCTCGCCGGACAGTGGTTTTCCTGTCAGCCGCTATCCGAAAAGCTGGCATCCGCAGACCAATTACAGTCCCGTAGACCCATCAAAGGATGTTTTGCCGGAGCTGGACGACAGCCCCGAGGCTAAAGAAGCCCGTACTGCCGCCGCAAAACATTCCCTGCTGATTCCCCTGGCCGCCATTCTGGGCGTCATCGCCGTACTGGTCATCGGGGTGCTGATAAAAACCAATGCGTAAATAAAGGAGATTTTGCCATGAAGAAAGAAACAAAGAAATCCATTATCGCTTCCGCAGCCACTCTGGTGGGAGTTGGCGCCGTATACCTGTTCGGTGCACTGCTGAAGAAGACAAAAAAGTAATTACTACCACAGAAAGGAGCCAACCATGTATATAAAATATGAATTTGTTGCAGATAAAGTCTTCCTCCACCTCCCGGACAGCCTCCCATGGGAAATCCGATTCCGGTATTTTAATAAAACCGGAGAAAGGGATGATCTCTGCCTGTATCTGATTATAGGAGAACAGGAAATTCTGCTGTGTGATCCGGATATCTGGTGCCAGGGCCGTCCGGACCTTCCGTACGATGCCGTAGCGATGCTGTACGAAGAAATGGTGGATGTCATTGCGCAGAAAGTTATTGAAGATCCGGATCTGAAGGTCCTGGACATCAACGCCATCGAAATGCAGCTGTTGGAGGAAAAATACGAGAAAATCTGGGCAGAAAAAGGATTCATTGAACTGGATGAAAACGGCAGTTGGTAAACAATATCCGCAAACCGATTTTGACGAAATAAAACCGCCTCGAGGCTCTTTTCAGAGACCCGGGCGGTTTTTCATTGCGTTTAATGTTCCAGCAGATATTTCGTTGTCTTATATAAAATTTCCGGCAGAACCATGAAGGAGTATTCAGTCTCAACTCTTTCCGTGAACTGATGGGCATCCTTTCCGTAGCATCCGATGTCTGCAACCGGCAGGTCAAGCTCACGCATATCGTCCAGCGGCAGATCATATACGATGCCAAACCCCGGCATATTATCCTTCAGAGCCTGAATGGCACCTTCTTCCTTCGGCGCTGCAGCATAGCTCAGGTCGGAGATGCAAGGCAGGAATTTCTTCTGCACCAGGTTATAGTCACATTTTGTGGTGCTGACCGCGTGTTCCACTGCATCAATCAGCAGCTTTTCTTCCGGCATGACACCTTCTACATAAATGTGAGGATAATACGGCGGTGTCAGATATACAATCAACACCGGATTCTTATCGGACCACAGGGAGTGGACATATTCCACCACCTTCAGGGTCTGGTCACGCACGTCCAGCTCTGGGTCACGTGACACTTCTTCTGCGTATCTTCTGACCATTCCATCGAAGCCTTCGCCTACTTCCGCCTTTACCAGCGCATAGAGGCGCTCATAGCTGATGGTTCTTTCCACCCACGGAAGGCTTTCATAGTTGGCGCCGCTCATGGCACAGTAGATAACATAGGCGTCATTCAGATTGTTGATGACCGCACGGAATGCTTCCGCACCCACTTTCAGCATCTTTTCCTTTACCTGTGCCGGTGTGCTGCAGTGGGTCGCAAAATTGAAGAACAGAATGGACTTAGTCGCAATCTGTACAGAATATTCCGGCTTCAGGTCTCGCTGCATCAGCGTAATCGGCGGCAGTGTCACTTCCCCGTCGACCACATCCGACAGCACCGGATTCAGATTTACCCTTCTGGTGATTTCCGCAGCAATCTGATTCGGGTCCAGACCACTGAAAGACTCACCTACATGGCTTTCCTTGCCGACAATCAGGAAGGTCGGCATCAGCTTGCCCACTGTGCCGATATACTGGTACACGTTAGGATCACTCGGATAGGCCGGCGCAATGTAATCCGGATCCAGCATGGCCAGATAGTGGCAACCACACTCTTTTTCCAGTCTTACCAGCTCAGGAACAAAGGTCAGCATGCCTTTGGAACTTCCCTCTTCATCACAAACTGCTGCGAAGATGATATTGCCCTCGAATTCCTCAATGGACTGGGAAATCCGCTCCATCAGCGCCATCACCACCGCAACACCGGACTTCATATCGAAAATACCGCGGCCGAAGAGGTACTTTCCGGACTCCAGGTCCTCCCGTACTTCCTTCTTCAGACTGCTTACTTCTTTCAGCATTTCCGCCAGCTCATAGGGTTTCGTAGCAAAATCCGCCAGGCTGCCGTAGTCGGAAATCCCCACGGTATCAGTATGTCCGATGAAAACAACGGTTTTGTCAGACTTGGCCTTTTCTCCGTTGAGGACTGCAACCACTGTCTTTCTGTTCCACGGGTCATTCTTCACCGGCAGGAAATAGAGTTTTTCCGGATATTTTTTATAATAATCCATCTGTGACATGATTTCATAAACCTTATCGCTGACGTCAATTTCACCTTCCGTTTCAACGATGCTTTTTTCTTCCACCAGCTGAACTGCGATTTCTTCAATTCTTTCTTTTAAATTATGGTACATAAACTGCCCCTTCTCTTCACATAACACCAAAAAACGACACGATTGTCTCTTTTATTATATCATATATTGCTGTATATTGAAATATCAGGAAGTTCAGAGAAAAGGAAAACCCTTCACAAAATATGTGTGAAGGGTCCATATTTCAGGGTAAAACTATTAGTCCAAATCCCAGTCAACTATTAGAATCGAGTTGACAATATTGTCATAATTTATTCAAAATGATATAATTGTTTCAGAGGTATCCATATGGGATTCATCCTTTCCACGGATGATTCCCAGCACTATCGTACAGAATGCTATAGAATTGAAACAGGGGGGAGAAAAATGGCAGAGAAGTATGCATATATGCGTAATGTGCAATGCGGCGAGAGGGAAATTCCTTTGACCTGTCCGCTTTGCGAAGGAAAGTATTTCTACTATCGAGATGTTTATGCAGATATCCTCGTGGGATTTAAGGACGTTGACAAACATCTGATTTGTCGTGATTGCGGTAAAGTTCAAATATTTAGTGATGACTCCATAATTATTGACATACTGACACCTGTTGAAAAGTGGGAACAGAGATTTATCTTCGAAGGAGAAAACAAGGAAAGAAGACTTCTAAAGATTCTTTCTGATGAAAAGAACTACGATGAAGACGCCCGTACTGCGGCTCGTAATTTATTAGGAAAATTGAACCGAAAAAGATAGAATAAGCTATCCTGAACCACACACAGCTTATTTAACTCTTCTTCTGAATAAACTAAACCTCATCCTTGGTAAGGATGAGGTTTTTCACTTTTTGATTCAATTCGTTTAATCAGATTATCGAAACCGCCCCACGCTCGAGAGTTCAAGCCTGCTCTCAGCCAGTTCAAAGAAAAAGAAAAATCCCATCGCTTACGCGATGGGATTTTCTTTTTGTTGGAGCTGTTGAGCAGACTTGAACTGCCGAACCTCATCCTTACCAAGGATGC
>JAFYKS010000276.1 GCA_017537495.1 Bacillota bacterium
ATCTGCAATCAGCTGGTTCATACCCGCCGCTGCAAACCGCCTAAGAGAATTAAAGTCTTTCTGATCGGAGAAGATCTGGGTCTGTAACCCACCAGTAATGCTTGAGAGATTCCGGCATCATTTCATAAAGTGCGTCAGCTGCGTCTGACGCACTTATTTTATATCGCTGATTTACCATGTTCTTATACACCGCACAGATTCCGTTGCAGAATACGTCCGCCTGCAGTTCTTCCGCCGGTGTGAAGCCCTGACCATCCCGGTTCTGCTTCGTGATTTCCAGGGCCGTCTGGTAGGAGTATTCGTAGATAAAATTGCTGAAAGAATTGAATCCGGTGGACTCCATGGCTTTTTTGAACACCTGCAGATGCTCCAGACCATACTCAAAAAGATGGTAGCAGAGATCTCTGTAATTGCTGCTCTTCTGCGGAGACACATAGTAATCCAGCAGGTTTTTGAAGTTGGCATTCATCACATCATATTTATCTTTAAAGTAGCGGTAGAAGGTAGCTCTGCTCACCTCTGCCGCTTTCATAATCATGTCTACTGTAATCTTGTGAAAATCATTTTCCACAATCAGCTTATTAAAGCTGTCCAGAATTACCTTCGCAGTTTTACTTGCCATAGTGTACCTCCCGAAATGATACAATATAACGAAATTGTATCACAACTGTACAAAATTGCCAATATGTCTCATGACTGCATTCGACAATAAGTGCTATACTTTTCTATAAAATGGAGGAGGTCTGTGCCATGCATGAACTTGGCGTCCTGCGGATGGCTGCCAGAGCTGCAGTCCGTGCTGCAGAGCAGAACAATGTGAAAGCGATCAAATTTTTCACCCTGGAAATCGGCGACGAATCCGGGTTTGTTCCTCTGTTTTTTGAGAAATACTTTCCGATTATCCGGGAGGAATTCCCGGCACTGGCTGAGGCTGAGCTTCGGATGGAAACCATTTCCGGCGGCCGCCAGTTCCTGCTGAAGGAAATCGGATACTGATAATTTAAAGATAAGGAATGCACCAATCAATGAACGAACCAATGCGCGAAATCAAAAACGAAGAAGTAAAACTGCAGGCTTCCAATATTGATGAGGCCGGAAATGTACTCTACCTGGACGAAGAACGTCTGGCAAGAAAGGATGTAGGCTTCCCTCCGTTTAAAAACCATCCAAACGGACTGGGAATCTACAATTTCATTAAGGAAAAAGTGCTCTGCATGCGGCCGAAATACTGGCACCTGGCCCTGAAGCTGTACCACTTCTTCATCAAATACTCTGCCTGGATTAAAGAAGGCGGCATCAAGGCTGCCATCTTCAAAAAAGGCATCATGCTTTCCCCTGATCGCGAGGCACACACCAGTACCGTGGTAATGCCGCTGAATGTGGACCTGACCAGCCAGGGTGAAAAGGTCATCGTACCGATGGACATCATCAAGGAATCCCTGAAGCACGCCACCTATATTGCAGGTATGAAGACCTGTCTCTGCCGCGAAGCCAACGACTGTGAAGATTACCCTCATGACATGGCCTGTCTCTTCTTCGGAGACGGCGGCAAAACCGTGGTCCGCAATGGTCTGGCAGTAGAACTGACTTATGAAGAGGCCTGTGCC
>JAFYKS010000277.1 GCA_017537495.1 Bacillota bacterium
TGGTCCTTCATGCCTTTGACAATGGCACGTTCCAGATCGGAGCCGGATGCAGCCAGCGCGGAACCGGCAGACGCAGCGGTCTGAGCCGCAGGTGCAGAACCGGCAGCCGGTGCCACGGTGTTCGCGTAGTTTTCGATGTATGCAGCGCAGTTTTCGTCCTTGCCGGTGAGGGCACGGTAGGCGTGGTACGCCTGCAGCATACCTTCTGCGTTGGTATTTAAAATCGCACAGTCAAGGCCTGCTGCCAGAGCCTGCGCATAGAAGTTTGCATTGATGATGTCACGGCGAGGCAGTCCGAAGGAAATATTGGACACGCCCAGGGAAGTACGCACGCCCAGGCCTTCCTTCACCATCTGCAGAGCCTTCAGGGTGGTCACAGCCCCCTGCGGGTCGGAACTGATAGTCATGCATAGAACGTCCATGACGATGTCTTTGCGGGAAATGCCGTAGGATTCAGCAGTCTTCACGATTTTTTCCGCGATAGCGTAACGGCCTTCTGCAGTTGCAGGAATGCCGGACTCGTCCAGAGTCAGACCAACTACCACGCCGCCGAACTTCTTCACCAGAGGGAACACGGCTTCCATGGATTCCTGCTTGCCGTTTACGGAGTTGATCATGGCCTTGCCGTTGTAGTAGCGGAGGGCCTTTTCCATAGCTTCCACGTTGGAAGTGTCAACCTGCAGCGGCAGGTCGATGACACTCTGTACTTCACGTACTACGTCCAGAATCATGGACGGCTCGTCGATTTCCGGCAGGCCTACATTGATGTCCAGAATCTGGGCACCCTTGTCCTGCTGGCTGAAGCCTTCCTGCAGAATATAGTCCATATCGTGGTCGCGGAGAGCCTGCTTGAAGCGGGACTTGCCGGTCGGATTGATACGTTCGCCGATGATAATCGGATCGTCTGCAATTTCCACCGCATGGGTGTAGGAAGACACGACGGTTCTGCCCTTATCTGTGAGAGGCTTTGGTGTGATGTCACTGCATTCATTTACCAGCAGTCTAATGTGCTCCGGTGTAGTACCGCAGCAGCCGCCCACCAGCCACGCTCCGGCTTCTGCGAATTCACGAAACTTCTTCGCAAAATCTTCCGGGCTCCCGTCATATACAGTCTCGCCCTTTTCCTGTCTCGGCAGACCTGCGTTTGGCTGAATGATTACAGGAACAGAAGCCACTCTCAGGAAGTCAGCAACCACCTGCTCCAGCTGGAACGGTCCCAGACCGCAGTTTACCCCCAGAGCATCCACGCCCAGACCTTCCAGCAGGGCCACGATGGCTTCCACATTGCCGCCGGTGAGCATTTTTCCGGTCTGGTCGAAAGTTACAGTCGCGAACACCGGAAGTGCTGTGTTTTCCTTGGCAGCCAGTACGGCAGCCTTCACTTCCAGAGTGTCGGACATGGTTTCAATATGAATGAAGTCAGCACCGCCTTCTTCGGCAGCAACGACGATTTCTTTGAAGATGTCGTAAGCGTCATCAAAGGACAGGTCACCCAGAGGCTGCAGCAGCTTGCCGGTCGGTGCCACGTCAGCCGCCACGAAAATCTGACGGCCCTGAGCGGAGCCTACTTCATCCGCAACCAGACGTACATTGGCGATGCCCTGCTTTACCAGCTGGTCTACGGTATAGCCGGTGCCGGAAACCTTCAGACGGTTGGCGCCGAACATATTGGTCAGCAGAATGTCCGCACCGGCTTCTGCATACTGGCGGTGTACATCCATGATGTCGTCGGGACGGGTGAAGTTCCACACGTCGGTGTTTTCTCCCGGTGTCATGCCCTTCTTCTGCAGCATGCTTCCCATGCCCCCGTCAAAGAACAGGATTTTCTTTCCTAATGCTTCTAAAATATTATATTTCATGATTTACACGTTCCTCCTGTAAATACAGTCTTTTTTCCAACAGGCCTCACAGCCCTGCAGAGTGCACCTCTCAATTTCCTGGTTTGGATATTTCCTGAACCGGCTCATACCCATTACCGCTGTCACCGATTTGGTCGGAGACAGCATGCCCCCTTCGGTTAATGTCACACCGATGGTCCGCGGCAGATCCATAAGCCGCACGAA
>JAFYKS010000278.1 GCA_017537495.1 Bacillota bacterium
CCAGGCGGTGATGTTTTGCCGGGTGCCGTCACAGGATGACTGTACGACAACTTTCAGATAGTAGAGGGCACTTAGCAGGTACGGCACCATAATCATGGTGGCGCTCATGTAGTAAAAGACCTGATAGGCCGAGTCGCTGAAGTAGCTGACGATGAGGAAGAACTGAACGATGCCGTTGGTCAGGAAGAGGGAGAAGGTCGGTGAGCCATTGTCGTTGGACCGGGCAAAAGCCTTCGTAAACACCCCCTGCTGTGCGGCGGAGTAAGGGCAGTCAGCGGCCAGAATGGTCCAGCCCAGCAAAGCTCCCGCCAGCGACAGTATAACGCCGATATTGACAATCCAGGCACCCCATGGTCCCACGCAGGACTCCAGGATGCCAGCCATCTGGGGATTTTCCAGGGTGGCCAGCTCTTCTGTGGTCATGACCCCCATGCTGAGAACTGCAACCATAACGTAAATGGCCAGGATGCCCAGAAAACCGGTAAGAGAAGCACGGCCTACGTCGCTGGTGCGGCGGGCACGGGCGGAAAGCACCACAGCTCCTTCCACGCCGATGAAGGACCATACGGTGGCTGCAGTGGTTGCCTTTACCTGGTCCAGAAGAGGCAGGCGCAGAGTCTGGTTGGCACTGGCTGCATCCGTGCCCCAGAAGTTATCAAAGAAGATATCCGGATCAAAGGCTCGCACGAAAATGACAGCCACGATGAACACAAGGATTGGAATCAGCTTGCTGACCGTGGTAATGATGTTGAGGAAGGCTGCTCCCTGCACGCCGCGGAGGATGAGCCAGTTCAAAAGCCAGATCAGCACAGAAGCGCAGAGAATCGAAACGATATTATTGCCGCTGCCGAAGACAGGGAAGAAATATCCCAGGGCGCCGAAGAGCAGGGTGGTGTAGGATACATTGCACAGCAAAGCGCTGACCCAGTAGCCCCAGGCTGAATTGAATCCGACGAACTCCCCGAACCCTTCCCGGGCATAGCTGTAGACCCCGTTGGTCAGATCAGGGCGGGCTTTGTTCAAACCGAAAAAGCACATCATCAGACCGAACATACCGATGCCTGCGATGGCCCAGCCGATGAGGACGCTGCCAGTATGGGCGCCGGAGCTGGCCATGTCCCCGGCCGTGGTGAAAATACCGCCTCCGATGGTGGAGCCGATGATCATGGCGGTAAGCTTGGTAAAACTGAGTTTTTCTTCCTCCGGCACAGATGCGGAGCCGGAGAGTGGTGTATTGGAATCGCTCATGTTGTGAACCTCCTTGCAAAATCTGTCTGTAGTATGTCCGGGTTTTGCAAGGAGTATGTACTTTTGTTTGGATAAAGCCAGTGCAGAGAATGAGACGTAAAAGAGTTTTACTTTTTAAGTTTAAACGTCCAGCTGCAGGCACAGGTATCGTCTGTTTTTTCAGGATAGCAGCTGCATTCTGTCAGTTCAAACCGGTCGTCGATGACTTTTGCGAATTTACCCCATTCAACCACGCCAACCAGTTTACATGGATGCCATGGCATGCCTTTGGCCGCACGTGCATTCTGTACGATACAGTGGGTGGTACGGTAAATGAAGGTGTCATCACCTTCGATAATCATTTCACCTGTATTCAGAATGCCATAGAATCGATACAGAAATGCCCGTTTCAGACCTTCCGGACCGGGGTGTTCCGGGAGATTGAGGAATTTCTTGATGCGGAAGGCTTCTGTTTCTGTAAAACGTGCCCAGACTTCCACATCGACGTCCATGGCAGCATCCATGCCCCAGCGGCGCTCGATGTTTTGGAAATAGTGGCCGTCAAGAGCAAGCTCATTCTTTGCTGTAATAACCAGCAGTTCTTCTAACTGTTCTTTGGATAATGCTTTAATGTGTTCAGGAATGTTTGACATTTGAAATACCTCCGTTAGGATAAAAGGCGAAATCGGTTAAGATTTCGCCTTTTTGAGGGGTGTGTTATTGGAGTCTATTATGTTTAATACTGTCTTGGAGCACCCAGACCCAGCATTTCACGAGCCTGCTCAGGTGTTGCGATTGGACGGCCAAGTTCCTTAGCAATTCTTACTGCTCGTTCAACCAGCTGAGCATTGCTTTCTGCCAGCTGCTTAGGTCCGTAATATACTACGTCTTCCAGGCCAACACGGATGTGATGACCCATCAGGATTGCCTGTGCCATCATTGCATTATGTGCACCGCCGATAGCAATTACACTGAAGATGGAGTCTGCAGGCAGCATATCAGTTGCCAGCTGCATTGCCTGTGCGTTAGGGAATACGCCATTGCCGCCGAACAGCATCTGAACCCAGTGAGGACCCTTGGCATGACCGGAAGCAATCAGATTATGCAGTCTCTTGATGTCGGTCAGATTGTACATTTCCCATTCTGGCTTAACACCGTTGGCTTCCATTCTTCTCAGAATTTCCACAGCATCTTCATCGTTTAAGATGTAGTCAAACTTCTTGATGTAATCTTCATCTCTGCCAGACAGAGGCGCCTTACGTGCTTTCATCTTCATACGCTGAGTTGTAGTAGTAATGTCGATACTTGCAACTTCAGGCTTTGCACCCAGAGAAACATTCAGTAAATCGGAAGTAGTCATGTTTTCTGTGTCAATCAGACGTCCGCCGATACAGGTGTTGTTAATGATGATTTCCGGACACTTTTCACGGATCATGCGGTTAACTTCCAGGTATTCTTCTGTCTTCTTAGTATCCAGAGACAGGTTTTCCGGGCTGCGGCGATGAACATGAACCAGGGACGCACCTGCGTTGTATGCGTCGTAAGTGGACTGTGCCTGTGCTTCTGCAGTTTCAGGCAGATTTGGATTAGCTTCTGCGCCGTGCTGACCGCCGGTAATGGAACAGGAAATAATCAGCGGGGACATCTTGGATAAACCATACTTTTTGATCATTTCGGTATATTCCATACTGTTACGGTAATCACCTACTAAATAGTTCTTTAATTCAGACATGTCTTCTCCTTTCCTATTATAAAGAAATAATAGATAGAATATTCTGATAAAACAAAAAGCAAGAAATGTGCCATAGGGCACATTTCTTGTAACGGTTGATTTTTCAATATTTAAGAGGAGTGAAATATGTTAGGAAAAAGAAAATGTATGTCAGTCACAACAAACCTGCCAAAGAATGTGTAGAGAAAATCCCACACTATGTGAAGCATCAGCTGGTCTGCAGATGTTTCAGCAGGTTATGCCTCCGATCTGCACTGATTCAGCAGAACCTGATAAGACTTACGCACTACCATCAATTCTTCGTTAGCAGGAATTACGAAAACCTGTACGGAAGAGTTTGGTTTGGAAATCAGGCCGCATACATAATCACGGTTGTTCAGGTAACTGTCAATCTGAACACCCATGAATTCCAGTTTTTCGCAGATGGCGGCACGCAGGTATGGACTGTGTTCACCGATTCCGCCGGTAAACACCAGGGTATGGAGACCACCCAGCTCAATGTACATTTTGCCGATGTACTGAAGAATATTGCTGCAGTACACATCAAAGGCCAGCTGTGCCCGGCTGCTGCCGCGGCTGATTGCTTCTGAAAGAAGCCTGAAATCGCCGTAACCGCCGGAAATACCGTCAAGACCGCCATGGGAGGAAAGTTCCTTCATAACTTCCTGGAAGGTATAGCCTTTGTTTATGAGGAACTCGATAACAGCAGGATCCAGGTCCCCGCTTCGGTGAGCGTGGAGAATGCCGGACTGTGGTGAGAAACCGAAACTGCAGTCTACACTGCTGCCTTTGTCGATAGCACAGAGGGAACTGCTGCCGCCCAGATGGCAGGAAATAATCTTGGTATCGTTGTTATACTGTTCCTTCAGATAGGCAGCGATATAGGAATGAGAGGCACCGTGGAAACCCATCTTCTTCAGACCGTAGTTTTCCGTCCACTGATATGGGATGCCGTAAGTACGGTATTCTTCTGGGATGGTCTTATGAAAGTCTGTTTCAAAGGAACCAATCAGCTTGGCATCTGGAATCATATCTCCAAATTCGCGGATTGCCTGAATATATGGTACATTATGCGCCGGTGCCACTGGAATGAATTCTTCCATGGCAGCAAGGACATCCTCTGTCAGCTCATGGGTTCCGTAGTAGCCGTTGGCAATGACCGTCTTGAAGCAGACACATTCAATTTCAGAAATATCAGATACAATCTGCGCAGAACCATTTAATACATGTTCCAGGAAGAGGGCAATCCCGTCTGAATATGTTTCAACATAGTCATCTGACTGGCTGGCAGTGTAACCGATGCAGTCTTTGTATGTAAAAAATGCAGGAGCATTTTCTCCGATTCTTTCCACTTTGGACTCAATCAGAACAGACTCCTGCGGCATATCAAAAAGTTTGAATTTCAGTGAGGTACTTCCCACATTGCATACCAGTATTTTCATAGGCGGCCTCTCTTTTTAATCTTTTCATAAGCTGAAACGTATATTGGTATTGAACAATGCAATCCGTGTGCCAAAAAATAAAACCCTGTAAATCCTTGAAATTTACAGGGTTCGATGTTGACGAATGCTCGGTATGTGATGGGGATTCTCCACAAGTTGTGGGGAATTGTTCACAATTACCGGATGCAGTGTCAGCCGATATTATATTTTTTCATTTTGTCATAAAGGATTGTACGGTCAATTTTCAGCAGCTTGGCAGCCTGAGACTTGTTGCCCTTGGTACGTTCCAGTGCTTTCTTTATTTCTTCCATCTCAGCAAAGGCTCTGGCCTCGTCCAGAGATTCAAAGAATCGTTCTTCCTGTCCCTGGCTGGACATAAATTCCTGTGGCTGCTGTGAACCGATTTTCAGTTCCAGATGCTTGAAGTGTTCACGTTCCAGAATACCTGCACCCAGCAGGAAGCAGGCATGTTCTACGATGTGACGAAGTTCACGGACATTGCCCGGCCAGTCATAGGACTCCAGCAGTTCTAGAGCCGATGCACTGATATCCACGATACTGAGACCGTTTTCCCGGTTAATCTTGTCGATAAAGTGGCGGCAAAGCGGCTTAATATCCTCCTTACGGCTCCGCAGCGGTGGTATCACCATTTCAATTACGTTGATTCTGTAATACAGATCCTGACGGAACTTCTGGTTGGCAATCAAATCTGCCATGTTCTGATTGGTTGTACATACAACTCGTGCATTAAAAGGAATAGATTTGAGACCGCCCACTTTTTCAAATTCCTTCTCCTGGATAGCTCGAAGCAGTTTGGCCTGCAGATTGAACGGCATGTCGCCGATTTCGTCCAGCAAAATCGTTCCGTTCTGTGCGTATTCGAATTTACCCACTTTTCCTCCGGCAGAAGCTCCGGAGAATGCACCGGATTCGTATCCAAAGAGTTCGGATTCCAGCAGTTCGTTCGGAATTGCAGCACAGTTAATCTTTACGAAGTTGTTCTTACGCCGGTCACTGAATTCGTGGAAGGCACTGGCGAAAACTTCTTTACCGGTTCCGGTCTCACCGGTAATCAGTACCGGAAGAGGGAAGTTGGCACACTGGCTGATCATCTGGCGAAGATCTTTCATAGCCTGGGAGCTGCCGATTACATAGTCTTCAATACGTTTTGATTCGCCGATAAAGGATGAAGCATTCCGTTTGTCATTAATCCGTTCTACTTCTTTGGCGAGAGCCAGAACAGCCTCCATACCCTGCGGGAAGATCGTTTCCGACATGGCGCCCACCAGTTTGTTGTTTGCATCATAAATTGGTACTCGATTGCATACCACGGGCATTACTTCTTTAGTCTTCTTATGAACAAAACGGAAAATATATCCATATTCCGCGGTTTCTGTTTCCACTACAATATGCATCCGTGTTCCGGGGATCACATCACATACATATTTTCCAATCAGATCTTCTTCTTTCTCAATACCCAGATATTTGTAGTGGAACTTGCTGGCGTAGAGTACGATACCGTTTTCATCAACGATAATTTTAGCCCCGGAAAGGGATTCAAATGCACAACGCATAACATAATCCAGTTTGTCCTGTAGTTGTTCTTTTGTCATTTTTCACACCTCCCCAAATGACAGATTACATAATTCTGCTCCTCACCAGTTATTATAGCATCAAAAATTGTCGATAAAAAGACATGAAAAAGTGCTAATACATGGTAATAGCACTTTTTCGAGGAGTTGTAAGTTTAAGAAATTATTTAGCTTCTTCTGTTTCTTTTGCCTTTCTGGCCAGGTCACATACCAGTCTGTCACCGCCGAATGGAGGGGTCAGAGCCCAGAGGATGTCAAACTTTTCGCCACGGTCGCTGCGCAGCTGATGTACATGATGAGGCGGAACATAAACTGCTTCATACTTGTTTAATTCTATTTCTTCCCCTTCAATATAAACGGTGCCTTTACCGTCCAGACAGAAGAAGAGCTCGCCTTCATCATGCCCTCTCAGATCGGAGTTGCATCCTGGTGTCATCTGAGTCATACCCAGTGCGATATCCTTATTGGTAGGATCCAGTTCAGGAGAAATGAGAGCTCTCAGGATTCTCTTTTCTGGCAGTGGGGTTTCAACGAATGGAGAATTGTCTAATCTTGCTACGTAATACATCTTTTTACCTCCTGATAAATGTAAAATGATTATTTATGATACTTTTCATATGCGAATACTGCGGCTCCGATGGCACCGGCAATCTGCGGATGCTTTACGGGGATTACAGTGGTTTTCAGTTCCTCTGAGAGACAGCGGACCATATCCGGATTCAGTGCCACACCTCCGGTCATTACAACCGGATCCAGGCCATTTACCCGGTTATACATGCCGGCTACACGGCGGGCAACTGCACGGTGAGCACCTCTGGCTACATCGCTTCGTTTTTCGCCGGAAGCCAGTGCAGAGATGACTTCACTTTCTGCGAATACTGTGCAGACACTGCTGATAGAAACGTCTTTTTCTGATTCTTCGGCCAATGAAGAAAGCTCTCCAAGCTGGCATCCCAGAACTCTGGCCATTACTTCCAGGAACCGGCCGGTTCCTGCTGCACACTTTTCATTCATAACAAAGTTTTCAACCTGACCGCCGCTGCCCAGGCGGATAACCTTGGCATCCTGACCGCCGATGTCGATAATTGTCTTGGCATGATATTCCAGAAAAGCAGTTCCTTTCGCATGGCAGGTGATTTCCGTAATCTGCTTGCCCGCCTGTTTGCAGTTCATTCTTCCATAGCCGGTTGCTACGGTAAATTTCACATCTTCCTGAGTGATACCAGCCTGTTCATAGGCTTCTTTCAGAGAAGTCAGCAGACCGTCTGTGCCGGTGCCAAGTTTGGTTACGGCCAGTGCTGCGATTTCTCTGTTTTCATTGAGGATTGCCACCTTGGAAGAGGATGAACCGATGTCAATTCCTACATACATGGGATGCCTCCTTATAACATTTCAGCAAAACTCTGTACTCTGGTACGGAGCTGTTCGTAGGATTCCATCTGCTGGTCTACTTCCAGATAAAGAAGTGGGATGCCGGCAGCTTCCAGCTCTTCCTTGATGATTGGATATTCGAATTCTTCCGGATCACAGAACTTCATCATCAGCATTACTACGCCGTCAGCTTTCTTTTCTTTTACCATGTCCATGAGCATCTGTCCCTTTTCCTTCAGTGGATCATAGAGGAAGGTATCGCCCTTCTGGTCCGCTATACGGTAAGCCATTTTTTCCAGAGCAGTACCGTTTTCACGGGCAGGGGTACGGAAGATTCTGGACTGGTGGGAAAGGTCATCCGCTGCGAAAGCGATGTCGTTCTCTGCAAAGATTTCCATCAGTTCCACAGGTTCGCTGATCAGGCCAGTAGCAATCAGCTTAATTCCCTTATGGTCTTCGGCAGGTTGTGTTTTCAGCTGTGCAGTGATTTCGCGAATGATTGGAGTATATTCGGCCTTGTCCATGAAGAATGCTGCTTTCATAACCAGATGACGGGTTTTGGCATCCAGCGTTACCGGATAGTCTGCTGCGGTCTCAGCAAAATCTCTCATGGCAGCACGCCAGTCTTCGTAGATGTGGAATGCTTCTTCGATGCTTTCTTCTGTAATTTCGTGTCCGCAGATTTTTTCCAGCTCGGATTTCACGTGGTTGAACTCTGCAAGCAGAAAATCAATACCGCCTCCGATTTTTCTGTTCTGCGGATAGACGATAGGAATCATCGGGATTTCAGGAACTGCGTATTTCCAGTTTTCCAGGACGCACTTCAGCGTATCGCAGAAAGCAGGAATGATAACGCCTTTCAGATCTTTATAGGTACCGTTAAGGCCAAATTCCATGTTAGCCTTCATGATGGTACAGCAGAACCCCTGCAGATATTTATCCGCCAGCTTGATTTCCGTTTTGCCGCCCCACATGCCCACAGGAAGATAACCTGCTGCATAAACCAGTTCTTCCGGAACGTGAAGAGGGAAACAGCCAAAGAGTTCTTTGCCGGATGCAGCGGCAGAGGCTGCCATGGTACGGCCTGGTGCGGATGCGGAAGAAGCCAGCTGGGTAATCAATGTTTTGTAATCGCTCATGTTACTTACCTCTCTTTTCTTTCGCTTCGGCCATTACTTCCACCAGTGCCTGAATACGGGTTTCGTACTGGGCGTCGGAGAAGACTCTAGGGTCTGTCTGGTCACCATCGAAGATAACAGATGGTACACCTGTCAGATCATAAATCTGACGCTGAATTTCATACTGACGGAAGTCCATCAGCTTGCAGCTGCGGTTGGAGTGGAAGATGATTCCGTCCAGGGAGAAATCTTCAGCAATCTTCTTAATATTGTCCACACCATAAGGAATATTTCTGTTTGCATAGTGGGAAGCATAGGCCCGAACCAGAGCATCCAGATCATTGGCCTCATATTGAATGTTCCAGGAATCCGGGTAAGTGGATGCTACCATGTTGACGCCGTATTTCTTCAGCGTCTTAAATGTGGTGGCCAAATGCGGCCAGCAAGCGATACCGTCCCACATGATACGGAACTTTTCTTCTGCATTGTTCCATGGACCCAGATTGTTTTTAATTCGGTCTTCCAGTTCTTCATACCAGAGTTTGAAGAGGGTTTCTCCGTCTTTATTGCCTCGCATGCATACAACCATAGCCATATAGTTGAACATGTCAAACCCGCTGAGAGGGGATGGTGTATGCTTGGCCAGATCTGTGGCTTTTTTCCACCATGTGCTGGTAGAGTTAGACACTTTCATAACTTCGCCCAGTTTATCATGATCGAATTTGCGGCCGGTGAAGTCTTCCAGCTGCAGAATTGCGTGATCGAACTGGGAACGCATATACTTGATGCTCTCGTCAGAAATCTGGTACTGATAACTGAACGGGGTATCAAACATAATCATTGGAATTTTCAGCTGCTGTGCAATATTCTCATACCATTTGATAACTGTATTGCAGATATTGTTGGTACAGAGAATCAGGTCTGGCAGCGGAATATTCTGTGCTTCTGCCTCTTTGATATCCACGTAACCCATATTTACACGTGCATAGGAACAGAGGTCAGAAGAGTAACCTTTGCCCTCGGACTGGCTGATGAATTCCATGGAACCCTTTCTGGCACCGATAGCAGCTGCGTGGTTTTCGGGATATACAACTGCCAGATCCATGGTTTCCAGAAGTTCCTGCGGGCTGATGGATGTAGCCCATACTACAGGCTTGCCTTCTGCTTTGGCATTAAGCGCACCTTCATAATGTTTGATAACCAGTTCATTGAGCATTTCTTTTGATGTTTTTTTCTTCTGCTCTTCCATGTCGGTTCTCCTTTTTCTTTAACCTGTAATTTCCATGAATTCCACCAGGATGCCGTGGGAGTATTTTGGTCTTACGAAATTAATCTTCATAATACCGTTAACATCCGGACAGGTTTCTTCCAGAAGCTTATAGCCTTTTTCTCTGAATTCTGCACAGGCTGCATCCACGTCGTCTACTTCATAGCAGATGTGGTGAATTCCGCCCTTGCCGCCATTGTATTCGGCCAGAACACCGCTGTCAGGGATAAGGAACTCAATCGGACTGTCGCTGTAGTCGGGATTCATCTTGGTAAAGATGTACTTTGCATGATAAGGAGCTACGTAACCGCTGTAGTCTTCCTCCAGACCATACATATCCATAAAATCTTTTACAACTTCTTCTGATGGAAGAATGATGCCGATGTGATGTAAGCGCTTGTGAATCATGTCACTTCCTCCTTTTGATTTCATTATGATGTATAGAAATAAAGCAAAGTCCGTGCCAAGGCAAAATGGAGGGAAAAAACGTCGGAAAAACAAATTTTGAGCAGAAAAAAATACATGGCACAAAGCTTGCTTTATATTAGGGTGAAGGTTGAAAAACCTGAAAAGAAAAAACATCAGAACATCGTGTAATTTACACAATCTGCGGAAATCCAACGGATTTCACAGAAGCATATTTCCAACACACGGATGTGGATGATTAATAACACCGTGTGGGGAAAAACCAACAACATTGTTTATGGCAATCAACCTACAGATTGTTGTAATAAATCATCAAATATGATTTGTGAGAAAAATATCTAAAATGAGGAGGAACAAAAATGAAGACAAAGTTATTATCAATCTTAATGATTATGGTATTAATGCTCACACTTCTGACCGGTTGCGGTGGCTCCGGTGACGCTGCTGCTGGCGATGGTGCTGCAGCTGCAGAAAAAGTTGAATGGAAGCTGGCATCCTGCTGGGCTGACGGTACATTCATGTTCGAAATCGACGCCAAGTTCTGCGAAAACGTAGAAAAGATCACTGGCGGAAACTTCAAGATCACACCTTACGGCGTAGGACAGTTAGGTGCTGCTACAGAAGTATTCGACCTGGTACAGAAGGGTACTGTACAGGCTGGTGGTGACTGGCCTTCCTACTGGGCTGGTTATGACGATGGTTTCGACCTGCTGGCTACCACAATGTTCAACTTCACTGGTTGGGACTACTATCTGTGGATTTATGAAGGCGGCGGACTGGAAGACGCATACAACTACATGTTCAACCAGTACGGTATGAGATACTATCCAACCGTAGCTTGCCAGATGGAATCCGGTATCAGATCCAATGTTCCAATTGAATCCATCGAAGACATGCAGTCCATGAAGATCAGACTGGCTGGTAAGATTCAGGGTCTGGTTGCTGCAAAGCTGGGTATCACTCCAGTTTCTGTAGCTGCAAACGAACTGTATGAATCTCTGCAGAGAGGTGTTATCGACGCTGCTGAATACTCTGTACCTTCCAACGACGTAGACCTGCACATTGAAGAAGTAACCAAGTACTGGCTGACTCCAGGCTGGCACCAGAGCTCTTCCGTATATGGCGCTATGATCAATCAGGAAGCATTCGATAAGCTGCCTGCTGAATATCAGGAAGCAATCGACATGGCTGCAAGACTGACCTTCCAGGAATACACTGCAAAGTATGCTTACAATGACGCTATTGCAACTAAGACTATGATCGAAGATTACGGTATCCAGACTACTTCTCTGAACGAAGAAGATATGGCTATCGTAAAGGCTGCATGGGAAGAAGCTACTGCTGAAATGTGCGCAGGCAGCGAACACTATGCACACGTTTGGGAAAGCATGCAGAACTACAGAGCAACCGTAGCTGACTACCGTGACGCATTAGGCGACTGGGGCTTCGGTATCAATCTGGACTAATTCCTGAAAGATATTTTCTGGAACTTGATGCAAATCAAAGCTGATGAATTTGATGAGGGTGACCGCAAGGCCACCCTCTCATAAAATTAAAATGAAATGTTAACAAAAAGCTAAGAAAGGGGATAGACATGAAAATAATGAAAACTATTTCCGGATTACTTGACAGCATCAACAAGTGGGCAGGTTCCATCAGTGCATGGATTGCGATTCCACTGATGGCAGTTATTGTTTTTGACGTAATTGCAAGAAAATTAGGCCATCCTACCCTGTGGGGTTATGAAACCAGTATCATGGTTTATGGTGTGTATATTATGTTAGTATCCGGTTACGGTCTCCTTCATGACTCTCTGGTTAAAGTAGATATTTTGTCTATGCACTGGAGTGAACGTACTAACAAACTGGTGCAGCTGATTATGTACCTGATTTGTTTCCTGCCATATACAACCCTGATGCTGCCTGGTGCTTGGGAATCCTTCTTCGGAGATTTCATGGCAGGTACCAGAAGCTGGTCTTCCTGGGGTCCTGTACTGTGGCCTTGCAAGCTGGGTCTGTTTGTTGGTCTGGTATTATTATGGATTCAGGGTCTTTCGGAAATCCTGAAGATTGTGATTTATTTCATGGAAAACAAGGGTCAGAAAAAGACCCATAAAAAAGAAATCTTAAAGGAAGGAGCGTCTGAATAATGGATGGTGCAGTATTATTAATTGGTATGTTCGTCCTCCTGGTTATCGGTCTGCTGACCGGACATCAGCTGGCGTTCGTTCTGGGTGGTATCGGTACAATCTGTGGTATGATCGGATGGGGTCCCGGTATCATGAACATTTTCGTAACAAGAGTCTGGGATACCATGAACAACTACGGTCTGATTGCAATTCCGATGTTCGTTCTGATGGCCAACTTCCTGACGGCTTCGGGGGTAGCGGATGGACTGTTTGAGTCCGTTAAGATGATCTTCGGCCGTATGAAAGGCGGCCTGGGTATCGCAGTTATCCTGGTATCCACAGTATTCGCGGCAACCACAGGTGTAGTAGGCGCATCTGTAACTACAATGGGTCTGCTGGCTATGCCGGTATTATTAAAAAATAATTATGACAAAGGGCTTTCCTGTGGTCTGGTAGCTGCCGGCGGTACACTGGGTATCCTGATTCCGCCAAGCATGATGCTGGTACTGATGGGATCTTATGCACAGGTATCTGTAGGACAGCTGTTCTCTGCAGCACTGGTTCCTGGTCTGACATTATCTGCATGCTATGTAATTTACATTATCGTACAGTGCAACCGTCATCCTGACTGGGGTCCTGGTATGAGCGAAGAAGAAGCAAATGCTCTGACCTGGGGCATTAAGCTGAGAAACTGCGCAATTAACCTGATTCCACCGCTGATTCTGATTGTAGCTGTACTGGGATCTATTTTTACAGGTTGGGCTACTCCTACAGAAGCTTCTTCCGTAGGTGCTTTTGCAGCCATGATTCTCTGTGTATGTTACCGTAAATTTACTCTGGAGATGCTCCATAATGCGGTTCTGGATACTGCGAAGACTACAGCTATGTGCTTCGTAATCGTATTCGGTGCTAACGCATTCTCCTCTGCTTTCCTGGGCATGGGCGGCGCAGAACTGGTAACCGATATCGTAAATGCACTGGGTCTCTCCGGTATGGGCGTATTCGCTGTAATGCTGGTTATCGCATTCATTCTGGGCTGCTTCATTGACTGGATCGGTATCGTAATGATTCTGTTCCCAATCTTCCTGCCAATTCTGGATACTTATGGATTTGACAGAATGTACGTTGTTGCAACTTGTGCAGTACTGCTGCAGACCTGTTTCCTGACTCCGCCATTTGGTTTCTCTCTGTTCTACCTGAATGGTCTGAAACTGCCGGGCGTGACTCTGGGACACATCTACAAAGGGATTATTCCATTTGTAATAATTATCGTGTTCGTAACAGCATTGTGCGTTCTGTTCCCTAACGTGATGTACGCACTGGCTTACAGCGGACAGATTGCAGCATAAAGTTTAAATCTGCGAAATTGAGGTGTTCGTATGAAAATCAAATATACTCATACAAATATCAACGCATTCGACTGGAAGAAACTCTCCCAGTTTTATAAAGATGTATTCGGCTGTGTGACAGTCGGTCCAAAACGTGATCTGCACGGAGACTGGTTTGAAAGAGTAACCGGTGTTCCTGGTGCGGCAGTGGAAGGAGAACACATCGCACTTCCAGGTTATCCTGAGGGCGAAGGTCCGACTTTCGAGATTTTTACCTACAAAACACCGGATGGCGAACGTCCGGCTTATATCAACGGATATGGTTTCGCACATGTTGCATTTGAAGTGGAGGATGTGGACATCATATTCGACAGATTCAAAGCTCATGGCGGAAGTTCTTACGGAGAAAAAGTAGTGAAATACTATGAAACTCTGGATAAGACACTTACCGTTGTCTATGCGAAAGACCCTGAAGGAAATGCAGTTGAAATTCTCAACTGGAGACAGGGAAACTGCGAATAAAATAATTAAAATCAGCCTCTGCGTCTATACCGGCTGGCATAGGCGCGGGGGTATTTTTTTAACGAAAGAGTGATACTATGAAGAAGAACATAAAAGGATTTGCAGCGGCGGCAATGCTTCTGGCTGCTATGGCAGTGTGCTTTGGCTGCAGCTCTGCAGATTCAGACAAAGTACCTACACCTTATGATGAATATAATCTGGAAGAATGTATACGCCTGGCAGATTACTCCGGATACAAATATGAGATGCCTGAAATCAGTGTGACAGAAGAAGAAATCGACCAGCATGTGCAGGTGCTTCTGAAAGAAGAAACCACCTATGATGAAATCCGTACTGGCACAGTAAAGGATGGGGATAAGATTCATATCTCTTATACTGCAGACTGTGAAGGTGAGCGGGTATTCACTAACGAAGGCTATGCGGTAACCATGGGAAAAGGATATCTCAGTGAAGAACTGGAGGCGGCACTGTTGGGGCAGGATGTCGGGGCAGCAGTTGAAACCTCCACGAAGATTCCTGAAGATTTCTCCATGAACCCGACCTTGGCGGGTAAGGAAGTTGTTTATACCATTACCATCGAGTTTATTTATGATGAACATATCCCGGTGCTGGATGAAAAATTTGTGCAGAATACCAGTGAATATAAGACCGTGGGTGAATATCGTGAAAGCGTGCGCCGTCTGATTATCGAAGAAAAGATGGAAGACATGCTGGATGAACAGTTTGAAACCGTCTGGACGAAAATGGTGAATGAATCGGAAGTTCTGGAATATCCGGAAGGTGCATTGGATACAGAGCGGCTGTATTTTTACAGTTCCTACAGTGCACAGCTGCCGGCGGATGCAGAACAGGCAGAGGTTGAAAAACTTTGTGAGGAGTTCGCAAAGGAATCTGTAAAGCAGAAGCTGGTTCTGTATGCCATCGCCGAAGCAGAAGACCTGGTTCCAACAGTAAAAGAATATAAGGCAGAGCTGAATGAATATCTGGCTGAAATGGATTTTACAGAGGAAACTTTTGAAGAAACTTACTCTGTATCTATTTATGAATATGCCATTGCCAATGACTGGATTAGCGATTATCTCTATGGAGAAGCAGCAGAGCTGCTGATGGGAGAGGAGCGTTAAGTAATGAGAACTGCAGTAATGGGAGCCGGGTCACTTGGAACCATTCTGGGTGCCTATCTGGCGAAATCAGGATACGATGTGGAATTGATAGATCCATATATAGAACATGTGCAGGCACTGAACAATCAGGGGGCACATATTGTTGGCACGGTTGATTTCATACAACCGGTAAAAGCGATAGTGCCAGAGGAAATGACGGGTATTTATGATCTGGTAATCTATATGGCCAAACAGACCTATAATGATGTAGCAATCCCACAGATTGCAGCTCACATTGACGAAAGCAGCATTGTCTGTACCTGTCAGAATGGTATTCCGGAATATGCGGTGAGTGCTGTTATTGGTACGGAACGCGTGGTTGGTGCTCCCGTGGGCTGGGGTGCTACCTTCAGAGGTCCTGGTGTGTCAGAACTGACTACTACGGAGAAAGCCAATGCCTTCACATTGGGTTCCCTTTCAGGGCCAATCAACAATCGGGTTCTAAAAACCCAGGAAGTGCTTCAGAGTTTCTGTCCGGTGCATTTATCTGATAATTTAATGGGACTTCGCTGGACTAAGTTAATTATGAATTGTACTTACAGCGGTATGTCTACCGTATTGGGGTGCACTTTTGGGGAAATAAGTGCCAGCGATGATGTGATGACGCTGGTGCTGCGGATTGGTAAAGAATGTATCGATGTAGCATCTGCACTGGGAATCACACTGGAACCATATGAAGGGTACGATTTCTATGAGGCACATCGATGTGGTGACGCTTCCGTAAATGCTGCATCCGTCGAAATAATCCGCAAAATCTGGGAGGGGCATGAACCGGGTGAAGCCAGCATGCTGCAGGATCTTAAGAAGGGGCGGCGCTGTGAAATCAACGAAATTAACGGTGTGGTCTGTAAAGCTGGCCGTGAACACGGAATTCCAACGCCAGTTAACGATATGGTTGTAAAGGTTGTCACTTCTATTCAAAATGGAGAATTTTCATTCGGGCCCGATAATTTAAAATATTTTAGTAAATTTCTTGAATCATAATACCTTCTTCCTATATACAACTATACTTTAAAAGAGCGCCTGAAATTCCAGACGCTCTTTTACTGTAAGTGTAATTTATTTTTCTTTCTTCTTCGCCGGCCGTGTTACCTGCCAGATACCGAACAGGATCAGGGCGGCTCCCATGAAGAATGCCAGGGAGTATGGTTCCTTCAGGAAGATGATTCCTGCAGCCATGGATGTGAGTGTGGTCAGGGTTCCCAGGGTGGCCAGCTGAGCTACAGTCAGGTGGGCAGCAGCGTGGTTTACCAGCATGTTGCAGAGAATGGAACTGATCAGTGCCAGGAAGATCAAAAGTACCAGAATCTCCGGATTGCACAGGGCATCGCGGTAAGCCTGCAGCGGGTGGTCCAGCTTTACGAAGGATGCCAGGGTGAAGGCCGCTGCAGAGAAGAACAGAATCACATAGGTCCGCTCAAAGGCAGAAAATTCTGCAGAAGCTTTCCGGTTAAATGTCTTGTATGCTGCCGATGCGAAACAGTTGCACAGCAGGAAGATAACGCCGATGGCACTGAGGATTCCCAGGGATTTGCCAGATACGGTCATGATGATGACACCAACCACTGGGAAGAGGCAGAAGAATGCCTGACGGCGGGTCGGATATTCCTTCAGGAAGACAATTCCTGTCAGTATGGAAACCACGGGAACGATGGCAACAAAGGCACCGGCGAAGGTGGCATTGGTATACAGAAGCCCGTAGCTTTCGAAGAAGAAGCACAGGGGCTCTGTCATGGCAAAAATCAGCAGCGGTTTCAGGTTTCGGCCATCAAAAAGACAGAACTTTTGTCGGCCCATCAGAATCGGAATGGTCATAAACAGCAGAGACAGTGTGAACCGGCAGGAAAGAAACACCTCCGGCACCGTCTGCTCCAGGCCGACTTTGGCGAATATATAGCTGAAGCCCCAGATGATATGCCCCAGGGCAGCGGTTACGAGTGCGACAATCATAGTATGTACCTCCGTTATCCATTATACGCCAGAAGAGGGCGCTCTTCAATGCGGATTTTGCCGAATCGGCAAAACATCTGCCGAAAGGCTTTTGTTTACGCACCGGGGATTTTGTGGTAAAATAAAGTGTTAGCTCAAGCTGAAGACCCAGTCGTGAGGCAGGGCAGCCACTGCGCTGATGAATTTCGAAAGGAGCATGTGAATTATGATTCAGTTAGATGCAATCAGAACCGAAATTCCGGCTTTAAAGCCAATCCTGAAGGAAGTCGGTGAATCTCTTTGACCTGGC
>JAFYKS010000279.1 GCA_017537495.1 Bacillota bacterium
ACTTTGTTTACCGGCATGGTCTGAAGAACAATCTTTCCGGGACCTCTTACTACGGTATTAAAGATACCTTCGCCGCCGAAGAGAGCATTCTTTACGCCTGGTACGGTGACAATTTCCATGGAGCAGGTTGCATCCATCATGGCCAGATAACCTGTATCCACGATGATGGACTGGGTAGCGGTCAGATTATATTCCACTGCATAACCATCGATTTCAACAAATGCAGTACCATGACCGGAAAGCTTCTGCATGATGAAACCTTCGCCGCCGAAGAGTCCGGAACCGAAACGTTTCTGGAAGAAGACGGACAGGTCTACACCTTCCTGTGCAGCCAGGAAAGAACTTTTTTGAACGATAATATCTTTGCCTGGTGCAATTTCAACAGCTCGGATGGAGCCCGGGAAGGAAGACGCAAACGCAATCTGTCCCATGCCTCCCTGAGCGGTATAACGGTTCAGGAAGAGGGAATCACCGGAAAACATACGTCCGAACATTTTGCCAAGACCGCCCCCACTGGTCGTCTCCATCTTCATGTTCGGTGACATCCAGCTCATGGCACCACCTTCTGTAATCAGGGTTTCACCCGGTTCTACATCGCAGATTACTGCAGGTAACGGTTCTCCTACTATTCTGTATTTCATAATCTCAATCCTTTCTTTCTCTTCAAATAATACATTAACGGTTTAATTGAGTGAATTATAACATGACGCTCTGTGAAAAACAAGTATGTTAAATCTGCGTAAAGAGGAGAAAAAAACTTGCGGCGAAGGAAAACCATGGGTATAATAACAACGTAAAGAAAAGAGAGATTTTGAAAAGCGCAGGAAGCGCAGAAAGGAAGAAAACTATGAAAAGAACCAAGATTGTATGTACACTGGGACCTGCATCTGCAGACGCAGATGTGATGCGCCGCATGCTTCTGGCAGGCATGGATGTGGCGAGAGTAAACTTCTCTCACGGAAGCCATGAGGGCCATGGAAAGACGATTGACAACTTCAGAGCGGTTCGTGACGGACTGGGCAAGGCAGCGGCAATCATGCTGGACACCAAGGGCCCTGAAATCCGTACCGGAAACTTCGCAGAAGGAAAGGTACAGCTGGAAGCTGGACAGACATTTACACTGACTGTACGCGATATGGAGGGTGATAATTCCATCTGCTCCATTACATATAAAAATCTGCCGGCAGAACTGAAGGCCGGCGACAGCGTGCTGATTGACGACGGCAAAATCCGCATGACTGTAAAAGAAACCACAGAAACAGACATTATCTGTCTGGTTCACAACGGCGGTGCCGTAAGCAATCGCAAAGGTATCAATGTGCCGAATGTACGTCTGAACATGGGGTATCTGAGTCCGGTGGACAAAGCAGATATTTTGTACGGTATCGAAAAGGATGTGGATTATATTGCTGCATCCTTCATCCGTAAGGCGCAGGATGTGATTGACCTGCGTGATTTCCTTGATTCCAACGGCGGTGAAAAAATCAAGATTATCAGCAAAATCGAAAATATGGAAGGTATCGACAATTTCGAAGAAATTCTGGATTTGTCCGACGGTATCATGGTTGCCCGCGGTGACATGGGTGTAGAAGTTGATTTTGAACGTCTGCCTGGTATTCAGAAGCGTTTTATCAAGCGCTGCCAGCAGAGTGGTAAAATCTGTATTACTGCTACACAGATGCTGGAATCCATGATTTCCAGCCCGGTTCCTACCAGAGCGGAAATTACCGACGTGGCAAATGCTGTATTCGACGGTACCTCTGCAGTGATGCTTTCCGGAGAAAGTGCAATGGGCGCATACCCTGTGGAAGCAGTAGAAGCCATGGCGAAAATTGCACATCAGGCTGAGCAGGATGATCCACGTTTCGTACCGGGAACTTCTAATATATGGCATGAAATGGATGCATCTGATATCACTAATGCAGTAGGGCATGCAGCCTGCACCCTGGCTAAGGATATCCGGGCAGAAGCGATTATGGCAATGACAAGCTCCGGCTATACCGCTAGACGTATGAGTAAGTTCCGTCCATCCACCAGAATCATCGCGCCGACTCCATATGAGAAGACCTTCCATCAGCTGTCCATGGTATGGGGCGTAGAACCGCTTCTCGTGGATAATCTTCAGAATGTAGATGTTCTGATTTACTGCTGTCTGGAAGCTGCCAGAAAGCAGAAAATGCTGGCACCTGGAGATAAGGTTATTCTCAGTGCCGGTGTTCCTCTGGATGTACCGGGAAATACCAATATGATCCGCGTGGAAATGGTATAATATCTGATAAGAACAGAACAGGGTGCTCATTAGAGCACCCTGATTTTTTATTATTATCGATATTTTACTTAATCCAGGAATTCTTCTACAAGATACCGCATGCCTTTTCCGGCTTCTACGAAAGGAAGCTGAATAATGGAGTGGCTTGGTTCGGAGTTGCCCTCTACCAGACAGGCTCCCTGTGGGGTAATCGCAACGTCCCAGCCTACCATGCCTGCACCGGTGGCTTTGCCGTTTTCATCAATTCTTACAGCAAGCTTCAGTGCAGCTTTTTCTGTAACTTCCAGCACCTTATCCCAGTTAGGAAGCTGGAATCCCAGAATTTCCAGTCCGGAGACTGGGTGAGTCTGGTAATGGTTACCGTCCAGGTCGATGGCATCCATAATGGTGATGCCTGTCTTTGTATCTACAGAAGCAATGATGCCGCCTGCATGGAAGTTGTCAACCAGTTCGCCGCGGCCCATTCTGAACCCTGCATAAACATGGTGGCATTTCCGGTTTTCGCCGGTGCCGTCCACAATTGTAAGAACACGCACAGTGTTTACGGAACTGTCATTGAAGGCTGCAATGGCAGGATGCTGAACGATACACTCTTCGCAGATCATCTTCTTCATTCCCATCAGTTCGTCATAGACCGCCTTGAGATTTTCATACTCGCTGAAGCGGATGCGGATGATACCTTTTCCCTGTGTGGAAGAAAGCGGTTTGCAGATCAGCTGATCCAGGTCCTTGACCAGGGTGCTGAATTCTTCAAAAGTGATATCTCTGTTTATGAACCATACGCGGTTGAACTGTTTGCTGAATTTCTTTGCAAAACGTCCTTTCTGAAGCAGGGTACGGATCGCTGCAGGGTCCGGATTGTATTTGAAAGACAGTGTTTCGAATACGCCCAGAGTGAAGAACTCTTTCTGCTCTTCCGGAGTTTTTTCGTAGAGGCGGAAACGGTAATAGTCTTTATAGGAACTTCCGCAGGACTGACGCGCTTCCTTCATTTTTTCTTCTGCTGCCAGACGGCTCCAGCCGGTTGCTTTCATTACTTCTTCTACTGCATGTTCAGCCTCAGCCTGTTTCCGTTCCTGATTGGCAGCGGCATTTTTCTGTACCTGCTGCATCTGTGCTTCGGTTCTGGACCAGAGACGTTTTTTCGCATAGTAGCGGTAGGAAATGCCTTCTTTATTGGCTTTTTTCATAGCCGCAATGGTTTCTTCCCGCGTCCAGCCGGAGGCTTCGCATACATAATCAATATATTCGTTTCTTTTTTTATACTTTCGAATCACACGGGCAGGGAATCCGGCCATGTACTTCAGTTTTTCCAAAATTGCCATTGAAATTCTCCTTTCAGGTCAGGCTGTCTGATGATAAAAGAGCTGCCGCACAGGACAGCTCTCAGTCATTCGTCTATGCTTCCGATGCAGCTTCGCCGCTGTTCAGAAGCCTGTCATATTCTGCAAAGATTGCATTTTTTATTTTATTTCTGGTTTCAGAAAGCAGCGGATGAGCAATATCACGGAAGTTTCCTTCTCCTATTTTATGGCTTGGCATGGCAACAAAGAGACCGTTCTGACCTTCGATAATCTTAACGTCGTGTACGACGAACTCATCATCAAAGGTAATGGATACGATGGCTTTCATTTTGCCTTCGTCAGTTACTTTTCGAATTCTTACATCAGTAATTTCCATAAACTATCCACCCTTTCCAAAATTATAATAAGACATCTTAATTATAGCTCAAAATCCGCAGATTTTCAAGGTGATTATGGCGAGAGAGAACTGTATGAAAAAAAGAGTCACTTTTCCCGGGTTTGGGGTTTGATTTCGGGGAAAGATATGTTACAATGTTAATAGAGTACGTCTGCCCTAAGGCAGATGGCAGTCTAAACGGGAGGTAAACGAAAAGATGATCAGCTTATCTGAGTTTCATAATATACACTGTATCGGAATTGGCGGAATCGGCCTTTCTGCAATTGCAGAAATTCTCTTATCCAGAGGGTACAAGGTTACCGGTTCTGACATGAAGGAATCCGACATCACATCCCACCTGGCACAGAAGGGTGCTAGAATCTTCCTGGATCACAGAGCGGAAAATGTGGAAACTGCCGACCTGGTGGTTTATTCTGCTGCCGTAGGTCAGGATAATCCTGAACTGGTACGTGCTGCTGAGCGTGGCATTCCTGCTGTAACAAGAGCTGAAATCCTGGGTGTACTGATGGATGAATACGAAAACAGCATTGCTGTTTCCGGTACCCACGGAAAGACTACAACTACATCCATGGTTTCTCTGATTCTGGACCGTGCCAAGATGGAACCGACCATTCTGGTCGGCGGCAATCTGGCTGAAATCGGAGGCAATGCGAAAGTAGGAAACAGCGGATATTTCGTAACGGAAGCATGTGAGTATATGGACAGCTTCTTGAGCCTGCGTCCGAAGATTGAGATTATCCTGAATATCGACTCCGATCACCTGGACTATTTCAAGGACATCGACCATATTGTAAGCTCCTTTGACCGGTTTGCAAACCTGGTACCGGAAGCCGGCACTATTATTGCGTATGAAGCAAATCCGTTTGTAAACAAAGTTATTCAGGGCCACAGCAATGTAATTACTTTCGGGCTGAATGAAAACTGCACTTACCATGCACAGAACATCCTGTTCGATGAAAACGGCATGCCGTCCTTTGAAGTTCTCAGAGACGGAACCGTTCTCAGCAGAGTGCAGCTGTCCCTGCCTGGAGAACATAATATTCTTAATGCACTGGCAGCTTACGCATGCTGCCACAATCTGGGTGTGGAACCTGAGATTATCTCTGAAACTCTGCACAGCTTCCGCGGCACACAGCGCCGTTTTGATATTGTGGGAACTACTGCAGGCGGTGTGAAAATCGTGGATGACTACGCACATCATCCTACTGAAATCAGAGCTACTCTGAGCGCATCAAAGAATGTACCGCACAACCGTCTGTGGACAATCTTCCAGCCTCATACCTATACCAGAACCCTGGCTCTGTTCGATGATTTCGCAGAAGCTTTCGAAAAGACAGATGTGCTGATTCTGGCGGAAATCTATGCGGCCAGAGAAAAGAATATCTATAAGATTTCTTCTGCACAGCTGGCTGAAAAAATCCGTCAGATTCATCCGGAAAAGGAAGTTCTCTTCATGCCGGACTTTGCAGATATTGCATCTTTTGTTTCTCAGCATGCATGCCGCGGAGACATGGTTATTACCATGGGTGCCGGTGACATCTACAAAGTAGGGGAAATGATTCTGGAGGCATAAATATGGAATCTGAAGCATTAAAGAAATATAAGGAAAAAGAAGCGCAGCGGATGGAAATTAATATGAAGCACCTGGAAAACGGTGTGGAATTTGTGGATCTGTATGCTGCATATATTGATGAAGAAGTGCAGATTGGTGCAGGAACGGTTATCGGTCCCTGCGTTACGCTGAAAGGAAAGACTGTTATCGGTCAGAACTGCGTCATTGGTCAGAACACCCGTATTGAGGATTCTGTTCTGGGTGACGGGGTAGACGTACAGTCCAGCGTCATTCTGCAGAGCAGTGTGGGCGCGGAAACCACAGTAGGTCCGTTTGCTTATCTGCGTCCGAAGTCAAATGTGGGCGCACACTGCAAAATCGGAGATTTTGTCGAGGTGAAAAATTCAAACTTCGGCGATGGCTCCAAGGCATCTCATCTGACCTATATCGGAGACTCTGATGTGGGCCAGAACGTAAACCTAGGTTGCGGCGTAGTTTTCGTAAACTACGATGGAACGAATAAATTCAGATCAACCGTTGGTGACGGTGCGTTTATCGGATGCAACAGCAATCTGGTATCGCCTGTAAACGTAGGTGACGGCGCATATGTAGCGGCCGGCAGCACGGTTACAGAAGACGTCGAAGGCGATGCTCTGTATATTGCCCGTGCCCGGGGCGTTAAAAAACAGGGATGGGTTTCTGCCAAGGGAATCCTGAAAAAGAAAAAATAAGTAGTTGTAAAAAACAAAAGAAAGAAAGAGGTACGTAACAGTGACAAGCGGAGTTTTTTCTGAGTACAAAATTTTTGCAGGAAATTCAAATGACGAACTGGCAAAGGCAATTGCAGACAAATTAGGTAAGCCACTTGGCCGTGCAACCGTTACCAAGTTCAGCGATGGCGAAATTTCCGTAAATGTATGGGAATCTGTAAGAGGACGTGATATCTACATCATCCAGTCCACCTGCAACCCTGTAAATGACAACCTGATGGAACTGCTGATCATGATTGATGCAATGAAGAGAGCATCCGCAGGCAGAATCAATGCAGTAATTCCTTACTATGGCTATGCACGTCAGGACAGAAAAGCAAAGGCAAGAGACCCAATCACAGCGAAGCTGGTTGCAAACCTGATTGAAGCTGCTGGTGCAGACAGAGTTTTAACTATGGACCTGCATGCAAACCAGATTCAGGGTTACTTTGACATTCCGGTAGACCACCTGCTGGGTATGCCTATCCTGGCTAAGTATTTTATCGACAAGCAGATGGAAGATGTTGTTATCGTTTCTCCTGACCACGGCAGCGTGACCAGAGCAAGAAACATGGCACAGTACCTGAACTGCCCAATCGCAATCATCGACAAGAGAAGACCTGAACCAAACAAGAGCGAAATCATGAACATTATCGGTAACATTGAAGGCAAGAACTGCATCATCGTTGACGATATGATTGATACTGCAGGTACTATCTGCAATGCGGCAAACGCAATCAAGGCTATGGGTGCCAAGGCTGTATTCGCTGGTGCAACTCATGCTGTATTATCCGGTCCTGCATGCGAAAGACTGGAAGCTTCCGCAATTGAAGAACTGGTACTGCTGGATACAGTGACTCTGCCTGAAGATAAGAAACTGGAAAAGATGACATTCTTATCCGTAGCTCCTCTCTTCGCAGAAGCAATCAGCAGAGTATTCAGCAACGGTACTGTAAGCGAACTGTTTGACAAATAATTTTTTACATTACTTAAGATATACAGGAGACATAGTTTATGTTCATTATTGCAGGTTTAGGAAATCCTGGAAAGAAATATGAAAATACACGGCATAATATGGGATTTCTGACCATAGACCTGCTGGCAGAAGAATACGATATCAAAGTTGATAAACTGAAATTCAAATCCCTGGTCGGCGAAGGAAGAATCGCCGGCCAGCGGGTTCTGCTGATGAAGCCCCAGACTTATATGAATCTGAGCGGTGAAGCTGTGCGCGAAGCCATCAGCTTCTATAAGATTGAGCCGGAAGAACTGATTGTTATTTATGATGATATCGATATTCCAACTGGTACTTTCCGTATTCGCAAGAAGGGAAGTGCAGGCACTCACAACGGAATGCGCTCTGTGGTTCACCAGATTCAGAGTGACCAGTTCCCGAGAATCCGTGTGGGTATTGGAAGTGAAAAGAAAGTGGATTTAATTCATTATGTTACCGGCGGCGTATCCAAAGGGGAAAAAGAACTTCTGGAGGATGCACTGGTGAAATCGGCGAAAGCTGCGGCATGCATTGTAGAAAAAGGCATCGATAAAGCCATGAATGAATACAATGTACGTCCTCCGAAGAAAGAAAAGCCGAAGAAGGCAGAGCCGGCAGCAGAGGCAGATAAGCCGGAAGAGGGAAAACAGGAATGATTAACATTTCGGGCATCTCTGAGAGCAGAGTCGCTCCCGTAGCTGCTTATTTATCCAGAGAAGAAGGTCAAAGCATTATCATCGTACCAAGCGAAAACAGGGCGAAGAGACTGGCTGAAGACCTCTCTTTTTTTATACGGGACAGAGAAATCTATGTGCTTCCTGCAGAGGAACACGTTTTTCTGAAATATGAGGCCAGAAATCATGATATGATGATGGAGCGGCTGAAAGCACTGAAGGCACTGAGAACCGGCCAGCCGGCCATTGTCATTGCCCCGGTTTCTGCTGCGGTAAAAAAGATTACCCCTCATGACTACTTCGAAGAAAAAATCGTAAAAATCAGCCTCGGCGAAGAAATTGATGTGGAGCTGGTGAAAGAACGGCTGATGCAGATGGGTTATGAACGGATGGGTGTTGTAGAAGCCCGCGGGGAATACAGCATTCGAGGCGGCATTATCGACATCTTTACACCAGATGGAGAGTATCCGTATCGTATTGAGCTTTTCGGTACAGAGGTGGATTCGATCAGAACCTTCAGCATTGAAAGCCAGAGATCGGTTGAAAACCTGAAATACGTGGAAATCTATCCGGCAGAACAGGTTTTGCTGGAAAAAGAACAGTTCCGTAGGGCAGCAGAACGGGTTAAAAAAGAGTACACCGCTGCAGCGAAGCGGATGGAAAAGAAATCGGAAGAAACAGCGGAAAAACTGCGCAGACGCAGAGACGAGCTGTGTGAATATATTGAGCAGGTTGCCAATGTGCAGCTGCTGGAAAACTATCTCCA
>JAFYKS010000280.1 GCA_017537495.1 Bacillota bacterium
TGTTCCGGCAGCTCATCAAAGGTGGAATAAATCACTTCTCCGCTCTTCAGGGAACGCTTCATATCCGTTACTTCTTCCGGACGTTCATCCACCAGCAGGACAATCAGTTCTGCCTCCGGACAGTTTTCTTCGATGGCATGTGCCACCTGCTTCAGCAGCACGGTTTTACCGGCCTTAGGCGGTGCCACAATGAGACCTCGCTGCCCCTTACCGATTGGTGCCACCAGATCGATGACACGAGTCGCCAGGCTGCGGCTGTCGGTCTCCAGCCGGATTCTTTCGTATGGAAATACCGGTGTCAGCTTGTCAAAATCCGGTCTGTGGATGGCTGCTCCCGGTTCATCACCGTTCACAGTCAGCACGTACAGCAGCGCCCCGAACTTTTCTCCCGGATTGGGCAGTCGGGTGATGCCGCGGATTTTATCTCCGGTCTTCAGGCGGAAACGCCGAATCTGAGTCGGAGACACGTAAATATCTTTTTCGCTGGTCAGGAAGTTATTAAAGCGCAGAAAGCCGAAATCGTTTTCTTCTACGATTTCCAGGATGCCTTCCACTTCAGGACGTTCCTGTTTCTGCTGCTCTTGAGGCTGCACTTCTGCCGCCTGTACTTCCACCGCTTCTTCGTTTGTATTCAGAATCTGTTCACTCATGGGTGTACCTTTTCACGGCCTTTTGTTAGGCCGTCCTTTCAGAAAAAGTCATACATAGTAATTGTATACCCCAAAACACAAAATTACAAGCAAAATAAGACCCGAACGCAGAAAAGCCTTCGGGTCTCTTAAATTCAGATTTTATGCCAGTCCCTTGATAGCGCCCAGCAGCAGGTGGAAACGCTGCTCGATGGAGTCTGTCAGCAGGAATTCATCCACGCTGTGGTACTTGTCGCTTTCCGGGCCGCAGCCGTCCATTACAGCACAGCCCATTGCGGACAGCAGGCTGCCGTCGGATGCACCGCCTACGCTGAGGAAGTCAGGATGGATGTCCAGCTTTTCCGCTTCTGCACGCAGCAGATTCATCAGAGTTTCAGTGTTTTCGTTTGGTTCCATTGGAGGCATCTGACCAGCCTTCTTCCAGGATACAGATACGCGGTCAACAGCTGGAGCTGCACAGATTGCATCCAGCTTGGCTTCGAATTCAGCCAGCTGTGCAAAGCTTGTATAACGTACGTCGAATACCGCTTCACATTCTGCAGCAACTACGTTGGATGCGCTGCCGCCCTTCACTACACCGGCATTTACAGTCAGACCGGTTTCAAAATCAGTCAGTGCATGCATCTTCTGGATGATGTCTGCCATAGCCAGGATTGCACTTGCACCGTCCTTTGGAGCGTTGCCTGCATGGGATGCGATACCTTTGCAGGAAATCACGATGTCAGCTACGCCCTTTCTCTGGTATACGAAATGACCGCCTACTCTGCCTGGTTCAAGAACGAAACCATAACGGCTCTTGGCTGCCACTGCCTGCATTGCGTGTTCGGAATCTTCAGAACCGATTTCTTCGTCACTGTTGTGGCATACGCAAATCTTCAGATCCGGACATTCTTCTCTCAGCACGCGTGTCAGGTGGAATGCCATCAGGTCGCCAGCCTTCATATCGCCTACGCCTGGACCGTATGCAACCTTGCCGTCTTCGCTCAGAGTGAACGGACGCTCAGCCACAGTACCCTTATCAAAAACAGTGTCCAGATGACCCAGGAAGAGCACATCTACTTCTTCTGCTTCCGGATGAGTGAACACTTCTACGTAAGGACGGCCGCTTTCACCCTGCTGTGTGCGAACAGGCGTGAGACCGATACTTTCGTATTTTGCACAGATAAAATCAGCAACCTTGTTCAGGCCATCGATGTCATGGGAGCCGCTGTCGATGTTTACCAGCGCTTCCAGATCTCTCATATATTCTTCTTTATTAAAAATTGCCATTGGACCTTACCTCCATAATTTTAAGATAATTTTATCTTACCCTGCAAACCCCTGCTTGTCAACGAAAAAAGGACTCCGTCCAGCGGAGTCCTTTCGGGGTAAGTAATGTATTGAATTGTAATTACTTTCTGTAGTCATAGAAACCGATACCGGTCTTTCTGCCCAGCTTGCCGGCTCTTACCATCTTTCTCAGCAGAGTGTGCGCTCTGTACTTAGGATCACCGTATTCAGTGTACAGTACATCCATGATAGCCAGAACTACGTCCAGACCAATCAGGTCACCCAGTTCCAGAGGACCCATTGGGTGGTTAGCGCCCAGCTTCATAGCAGCGTCGATGCCCTTTGCATCAGCAACGCCATCAGCCAGGATACCGATACCTTCGTTGATCATAGGAATCAGGATTCTGTTTACAACGAAACCAGGAGCCTCTTCTACTTCCACTGGAGTCTTGCCCAGAGCTACGGTCAGTTCCACAACAGCAGCCTTGGTTTCTTCAGAAGTAGCCAGGCCCTTGATGATTTCAACCAGCTTCATTGCAGGAACCGGATTGAAGAAGTGCATACCGATAACCTTGTCAGGTCTGCCGGAAGCAGCAGCAATCTCAGTGATGGACAGGGAAGAAGTGTTGGTTGCGATGATAGTTTCAGGCTTGCAGATGCCGTTCAGTTCTGCGAACAGAGCCTTCTTAGCTTCCATATCTTCTGTAGCGGCTTCGATTACCAGGTCAGCATCAGCGATGATGTTGATGTCAGTGGAACCGGTGATTCTGCCCATGATTGCTTCCTTTTCTTCAGCAGTAATCTTTTCCTTAGCAACCATCTTGTCCAGGTTCTTATTTACAGTAGCCAGACCCTTCTCAACGGAAGCTTCTCTTCTTGCTCTCATTACTACTTCGTAGCCATTCTGAGCCAGAACCTGAATAATGCCAGCACCCATAGTACCTGTTCCTAATACACCAATCTTTTTCATTTGTCAATTCCTCCTAATACATTGAAGATTTTTTCATCTCGTGCGAAAAGATTAATCCATCAATTTCGTTAAAAAATTAACCTTTTCAGTTGTATACATTATACCATACTTTCCCGAAAATGAAACCCCATTTTACACTATTTTAATAAATTTTAGCAAGTCCGTAAACCCCTTTTCGCAAAATATCCCCTTTCGCTGTTGCAGATTGCAACAGGCTGTGCTGCTTTCGGACTCCAGCACCTCCTGCTTTCCGCTATAATAAAGCTACACACATACAAAAAGGAACCTCCGCCGACTGTCTGTTTCCGCACAGTCTCGGAAGTTCCTTACATCACTCATGATTGCTGCTGCGGCAGCATCCGTAAGAAAGGAGATTCTTTATGAAAAAACGAATGCTTGCTCTCGCCATGATCCTCATACTGGTCCTAACCAGCACCGTCTTCGCTTATGCGGAAGAGCAGTCAAGGGAAACTATGGGTGTAACATTCAGCATTTCTCGTGTTTCCAGAACCTCTGCAGCCGCAACCGTTGATGTTACATTTGTGGCTTTGGTTGACAGTTATAATGTGACTATATACCTGCAGAAAAAAGTGGACGGCCGATGGGTTTCAGATGTAGCAAACGAAGACTATGTTTACTCCAAAAGTGGCGTAAATGCATACGATTATATGTTCAACCATATTTATACAAATTTGGAGGCTAACACGAATTACAGACTCAAATGTGTAAGCCGAGATACCACCGGAACCAACACATATTCCACAACTACATATTCCAACCAGTTTTAGTAGAGGCAATCATTGCCTCTATTTTAATTTGATCAACAAAACCATAGTCCGATATGTATATTATATGTCCCGCATGTGTATACGCATATGTTACTGCACGTTCTTCCGTTTTCACATATATAACGGTTTCATCAAAATACAGTTCTTTATCGTAATTCGCCAGTGCCGTAACATTTTTCGATTTCGTGTCATTTAAAATTTGCTTAACACGTAATAAAACGCCCGTATCATTACAA
>JAFYKS010000281.1 GCA_017537495.1 Bacillota bacterium
ACCTTTCGCCTGAGCATCCTTCAGTACGTCAGCATAGTCTGCGCCTTCTTCTGTCATCTTGGTCAGGATATAGTTTGTAGTACCGTTTACAATACCCATTACTTCCAGGAAGTTATTTCCCTGCAGTTCATTCTGGATGGAAGTCAGTACCGGAATACCGCCGCCTACACTTGCTTCGTACAGGAACTGCACGCCGTTCTTCGCAGCAGTTTCGGTCAGCTTCTGATAGTTCGCAGCTACAGCAGCCTTATTTGCAGTTACCACGTGCTTACCGTGTTCCATAGCCTGCAGCATGAAAGAAGTAGCAGGTTCAATGCCGCCCAGAGTTTCCACAACCAGGTCAATATCGCTGCATGCAATTACTTCATCCGGATCTTCGGTGTACAGATATTCAGGAACGCCCTCTTTCTTGCGTCTGTCCAAAATTCTGGCAACTTCTACGGAGCAGCCTGTTCTTTTTTCGATAACTGCCTTGTTTTCAGTCAGGATAGTGTAAGTGCCGCCGCCTACAGTGCCCAGTCCGAGAATACCAACTTTTAATACTTTCATTCTATATACCCTCCCTTACGAGATTTCATCGCATTTGATGTGATTATATAACAAAACCCGCCGTTTGTCCACGGTTATAAATGCTCTTCCAGGTCTGTTTTTTCCAGAATCGTCTTCTTTTTCGCCTGACTGCTGTGTTTTTCGATGGCCGCACGGTTCTTTTCTCCGTGGGTCAGGCATCCTGCACCACCAATACAGCCGCCTTCGCAGGCCATGCCTTCGATAAAATTAGCCGGCAAAATCCCCTTGTTCGCACGAATCAGTGTAGTCTGGCACTGTTCGATGCCATCACAGGATACAGCCTTCAGAACGAATTTTGCAGCGTCAGAATCCGGACCTTCTGCTTCTGCCATCTCTTTCAGCACCTGTGCCACAGCCGCAGACAGTCCACCACTGAAGGCAAATTCGCGTCCAAAACCAGAAGCTTCATCCAGAACCGATTCTTCCAGATGCTCAATATCAATTTCCATACTGTCAATCAACGCCTGAATTTCTTCAAAGGTCAGGACGCAGTCAATAAACGGCTCAACCTCAGGACGCTTCCATTCCGCCTTTTTCGCAGTACATGGGCCCACAAAAATCACCTTGGCACGGGGATCTTTCTCTTTGATAGCTTTTCCCAATGCCGCCATCGGGGATGGAGTATGAGAAATTTTATCTGTCAGTGCAGGGAACTTGTACTGTACATATTTCACAAATGCAGGACAGCAGCTGGATGTGAGGAATCCTTTTTCAAGAAGTTCTCTGACCTCCGCTTCTGCAACCATATCCGCACCCACCGCAGTTTCCATTACACCATCGAAACCGATTTTCTTCATGGCCGTAATCACCTGGCCAAAGCTTGCATATGTAAACTGGCTGGCTACAGCCGGAGCCATGATAGCATATACCTGGAAGTTATCCACCCGGCTCTGCTTAATCAGATGAATGGCATCTACGATATAGGATTTGTCCACAACCGCTCCAAACGGACAGGTGTAAACGCAGGA
>JAFYKS010000282.1 GCA_017537495.1 Bacillota bacterium
AGACCGTTTACATTCCATGAAATCAGTTTCATATTATACCTCCATCATTTCTTCGCCCCACTGGCTGAAAGCTTCCAGCACCGGCATGAGCCGGTCCGCCTTTTCCGTGGAGCAGTATTCCACACGAACGGGAACTTCCAGATACTCGGTGCGCTTCACCAGACCGGCTTCTTCCAGTTCCTTCAGGGAGCTGGCCAGCACCGTATTGGAGATTCCATCCAGCTTTCGGCGCAGTTCATTGTATCTGAGTGTTCCCTGATTGTTCAAAGCACAGATAATCTGCATCTTCCACTTGCCGCCCACCAGCTGCATGGCATAGTTCAGCGGACACTTTTCCAGACACGGACAGTCGTAATGAGTTTCGATCATAACTTGCTCCTTATCAGGTAAGTTTTTTCTTACCTGGTCATAATTTTTGCACTATTGCAATTTGCACTTATACCCATTATTATATAGTAAGTAGCTTTTTAAGAGCAACTGTTTTTTTAGGAGGACTTAATTTATGGATATTTATCTGCAGGGTCTGACCATGGGGCTGGCGTATGTAGCTCCCATCGGACTTCAGAACCTTTTCGTAATCAACACCGCGCTGACCCAGCCAAAGCACAGGGTTTATCTGACCGCCCTCATCGTTATCGTCTTTGACGTGACACTGGGTATGGCCTGCTTCTTCGGCGTAGGTGCCATCATGAGCGCTCTGCCTCTGCTGGAAAAGGCAATTCTACTGGTTGGTTCCGCTATCGTAATCTGGATCGGGATTGGACTCGTCCGGGCTCACGACACCATGGATACCAGCACCAAGGTAGACATTCCTATTTTGAAGGTAATTTCCACTGCATGTGTTGTAACCTGGTTCAACCCACAGGCAATCATCGACGGTACCATGATGCTGGGTGCATTCAAGGCAACCCTGCCTGCCGGAATGGATATGTTCTTCGTAGGCGGCTTCGCATCTGCTTCCATACTGTGGTTCACAGGCATTTCCACCATCATTTCCCTGTTCAGTGCCAAGTTCACCGACAAGACTCTCCGCGTGATTAATGTAATCTGCGGCTGCGTTATCATCTTCTACGGCTTCAAGCTGCTGTGGAGCTTCATCCAGATGGTGATGTAATTATTCCAAAAATAAAAAATCGAACCTGTCCGTCCGGACAGGTTCTTTTTTCATTCAATCTTATTTCAGACGGCTTTCGATATATTCTTCAGCAGTTTTTTCCAGCAGCTGAGCATTGGCGAATGCAGTTTCCATGTCACTGCCGCATGCTGTCATGCCGTGATTTGCCATGAAAGCTCCCATACCGGAACCCAGAGCATCGGCGGTGAATTTAGCCAGTTTGTCAGTGCCTGCCTTGGCGTATTTTGCCACGCGGACAGAATCACCGAAGACCTGACGGGCAGTTTCAGATGCACCGGACAGATTCAGATCCGCATGTGCCGCTGCAAACATGCTGCAGTAGCTGGAATGAGTGTGAACCACTGCACTGATATCAGGACGGCGCTTGTAGATTTCTGCATGCAGTCCCTTTTCGGAAGTTGGCTTCAGACCTTCATGGGTCATCTTCTTCAGATCCACCTTTACCATGTCGGCTGCGGTCAGGCGGCTGTAGTCCAGACCGGACGGAGTCACCAGCATGTACTTATCATCCAGACGGATGGACAGGTTGCCCCAGGTGCCCTGTACCAGACCGGTTTCCACCAGTTTATTGCCGTAATCCACCAGCTTCTGGCGAGCTGCCGCTTCCGCTTCATTCCACTGCGGAATTTCTTCTGCCTCTGCTGTTTCGTCAGCTTCAGTCTCGGCCGCTTCATCCGCTTCAGATTCAATTCCATAGAATTCGCGTTCGTAATCTTCCAGTTCATCCGGTTCTTCCGCTGCAGGTGCAGACTCCATCTCAGCTGCACGCAGGTCTGTTTCTGCCGCAGAATAGCTTTCCAGGTAATTAATACGTGTATTCTTCGCTCCGAACTTGCCTACCGGCTTGCATCCGCCCAGAACGCGGCTCTTCAGTGCGATTTCTGCACACTTTTCCAGAATAAGCACTCCGTTTACCGCTTCATAAAGATTGCGGCCCAGAGTCAGAGTATATCCGGCAGGCAGTCCATCCACAACACGGTCCTGCACAAAGAATCCAGCGCTGTTTGCTGCCGCCTTGGCCATCTCTCTGGCTGCCTTGCCCTTATTCGGGTTGGTCATATTTACAATAGTAGTTTCCGGTCCGATAATCATGGCCATATCATCCACCATGGCACGGAAGGAAACACCCTCTCTCAGACACTGCTGGCAGTACGGAGTCTGGCTTACCACGCGGGCAACCATACCGGTCTTATAAGTTCCCAGGTGGCCGTCAGCCATCTTTACGATGTCCGCCCATCTCAGATTTCCCAGTTTTACATTTTTCTTTGTACCATATACGCCGTGTTCTGTATCCAGAATCAGGCGGGCTTCCGCACCCAGCGGATAAGGCTGGGATGCCAGTAATTTCCCATATTTATTAAATAATTCATAAATCTCGCGGGATACGCCGCTCATTGATTAATCCTCCTCAGGGTTATGCACTAAGTTATATTTTACCCTGTTTTCAGAGGTCTTGTCAATGTCCGACTATAAATAGTGCTTGATTTCCTTCGCCAGATTGTCCTCCAGTGTTACAAGACGGCGGGCAATATCTTTCGAATCCTCATCTGCCGCCGCATACTCGTTAATATAACGGTTCAAAGACTTTACGCCCATGTTGCATCCGTCAGTCATCAGATCAGCGATGG
>JAFYKS010000283.1 GCA_017537495.1 Bacillota bacterium
ATCCCATCGGCAGCCACCGCTGACATCATCTGATGCACCTGAACGGGTGTGACCATCAGCGCGCCCTGACCGACAGAAAAATCAGAAATATCTGCCTGAGAAGTTTCTTCCGCTGCGGGCAGATTTCCGTCCGTCTCCTCTTCAAAAATCCCCATGACAGTGTTTCCAAACCCCAGCCGGTCTGCCATACCCAGGATATTTTCAAGACCCAGGGTTATGTCTTCCACCTCTGTTTCCCCGATGCACAGATACTCCTGCTCCAGATCTGCAGCTCCGCTTTCCAGTGCAGCTGCCGCAAGAACCACTTTGAACAGAGCCCCGGGCGGATATTCTCCCTGAATGCATTTGTTCACCAGTTCACCGCCATCTTTGTTCAGATATGCTTCCACCTGACCGGGATTAAAATATGGAGAAGAAACCCAGGCAAGGATTTCTCCGGTTCCCGCATCAGAAACCAGGACTGCGCCTGTCAGGGCCCGCTCATACATTGCCTTCTCACACAGTTTCTGCAGATTCAGTTCCAGAGTAGTTACCAGGCCGGATGGACGAAGCTTGTTTTGCTTCAGCAGAACAGGAGCCGAAAAAGACAGAAGGTGTCCGCTGCCGTCTGCCCGCAGTGACAGTCTGTTTTCCGTACTCTTCAGCCTTTTCTCGAAGGCTTTTTCCAGCCCTGCAGCTCCGGTCTGATCTGCCTCATGAAGATAGCCGGTCAGATGGCATGCCGGCTGCTGACTGCTATACCGGGAAGTCAGGCACAAAACATAGGCATTGTACATTTCCTTCAGCTTCCGGCTGACGGTTTCATCATACAGTTCTGTCTGCCACACAGTATACTGGCTTCGGTTTCTGTCCCCTGCCGAAATCTCGGATGCGGCAGCTGCTTCCAGAAGTGAAACTGCTGTATAATCCAGTCTGTCCTTCGGCAGGAAATACCAGTATTTCTTTGCGCTTCCTGTCAAAGGCTGCAGGTTCCGGTCCAGTATCATCCCCCGGCTGTCCAGGCCTTCCACGCGTACCAGATGCTGCGCCGCTGCTGCTTCAGAAAGCGCCTCGTGGTTTATAATCTGAAAATAGAAAAACCGTCCCAGAAAGAACATCCACAGCACAGCTGCCACAATCAAAAGCAGGCGGATTCTCTGCCTGCTGACTGAATTATCCCATTCCATAATAAAACCCTCCGGGTTTATTATTTCCTCCGGAGGGTCTGTTTATGCTTTTTTACTGTTCGATTGGGCGGCAGATGAAATCCACCACTTCTTCAATGCTCATGGATGTACTGTCGATTTCCACCGCATCCTCTGCTTTGCGGAGAGGTGTAATGGCGCGGTTCATATCGTTATAGTCACGCTGCTGAATATCTTCCAGCACCTGTTCGAAGGTAACGTCCTGACCTTTTTCCTGAAGTTCCAGGGTTCTTCTGCGTGCACGTTCTTCTGCAGTTGCAGTGAGATAATACTTGTACTCAGCATCCGGCAGAACAACTTCACAGATATCGCGGCCATCCATAATCACGGATTTCTTCTGTCCCATTCCGCGCTGAAGCTGAACCAGCTTGGCACGTACTGCTCCCAGAGCAGAGCATGCAGAAGCTGCCATGGACATTTCCGGGGTACGGATCTGATCATTTACCACTTCACCGTCCAGGATAACGTCTCCGCTGCAGAAGTCGATATCTGTGGTATCCAGCATTTTCTGCAGTTCATCGTTTTCTTCCATCGGCAGTCCGTTCCGTGTCATCTTCAGTCCAATGGCACGGTACATGGCTCCTGTGTCAATATAATCAATATTCAGACGCTTTGCGACAGCCTTGGCAATGGTAGATTTGCCGGCACCGCTTGGACCGTCAATTGCAATCTTAAAAATATCTCTCATCGTCTACTCCTTATTTATCTTTATGTGTTCCAATCAGTTTCTCAATTTCCTTCATGAAGGTATTTACATCGGTAAACTGGCGGTATACAGAAGCGAAACGGACATAGGAAACCTCATCTACTTTTTTCAGTTCGTCCATCACCAGTTCCCCGATATAGTCACTGGCCACTTCCTTTTCCATCATGTTATTGAGATTGCGTTCAATTTCATCGACCATGCCTTCCATAATCGCTAAAGAAACAGGACGCTTTTCGCAGGCACGGGTAATCCCTCTCAGCAGCTTGTTACGGTCAAAGGCCTCCCGCTTTCCATCTTTCTTAACTACCATCAGAATGGTTTCTTCCACCTTTTCGTAAGTGGTGAAACGCTTGCTGCATCGGTCACAGCCACGGCGCCGGCGGATAGCATGTCCCTCCTCTGTTGGTCTTGAATCAATTACTTTCGTATCAGGATTATCACAAAACGGGCACTTCATAACGCTACCTCCTAATTACCAGCACTACTGTTTCAGTTTACCCATATATTATACTACATCTTGTGGCTCAGTTCAATAGTTTCTACATTCCCTCCACTTCCACGAGAATCACATCATCGCCAACCGTTCTCACGTTTTCCCACCGGATCACGGTGTCCGTTTCGCCCCGGCTGAAAAAGCCCATGAACCCCCGTGCCCCGGGAATCACGATACCGTCAATCACACCCTTTTCCAAATCCACCTCGATATCGCTCACGAACCCAAGACTGCGGCCATCAAAGATATTGATTACTTCTTTGTTCTTCAGTTTGTCCGTACTTATCATAACTTATCCCTCCCTGTCCCTGCTACAGAGTATATTCGCGGGCATAAAAAAAAAGAACCGGAAGATTCCGGTTCTTAAAACAAGCGTATATTTTTACTATTTGGTCAGACGGTCATAGACAATATCCAGACACTCAGTCAGAATAAAATCTCTGTCCATTCTGTATTCATCAGCATATTCTCTGATAGTCATGCCGGAATACTCCTTAAATGCCGCATCATCAGCAAAGCCTGCCTGTGCCAGCATATCCTCCAGTTCAGCTTCGTATTCCTTCTCTGTGAGAACAACGCCTTCTTTTTCTGCCATAGCATAAATCATCAGTTCACTCTTCACAGTGGATTCCGCATACAGCTTCAGGTTTTCTTCATATTCTGCCTGATCCATACGGAAGTAGTCATCACGGAATTCATCCCAGTTGGTGTATCCGTAAGTCTGTGAAATTTCCTCATAATCTGCCTGGATTTTTTCCAGAGTATCTTCTACCTTTCCTTCCGGATAGGAGATTACTTCGGTTTCATCATAAATCTTCGCATACAGTTCATTCTTCAGATTATACAGCGCATTTTCTTCTGCTTCTGCTTCCAGTTGTTCTCTTACGGAAGCACGGTATTCATCTACAGTCTTATAATCTGTATTTTCCTTAACGAATTCATCGGTCAGTTCCGGCATAACCTTCACAACCTTGCTCTTAACAGTTACTTCGAAAGTAACATCCTGGCCGGCCAGATCCGGATTATTCTGATACGGATCCGGGAACTGCAGATCCAGTGTCACAGTTTCGCCAACTGCAGCACCAATCAGACCTTCCTCAAAACCATCAATATAACCGGCACTTCCCACAGGACCCAGAGAAGCATCCTCTGTGTTCATACCATCCTGAGTCGTTCCGTCTGCCAGAGTACCCTTATAGGAAACAACCAGATTGTCACCCTTTTCAACAGTACCTTCTGTTAAGTTTTCAGACTTGGCAAACTGAGTCAAAAATTTTTCGATTTCAGCTTCCACATCAGCGTCGGTCACTTCTTCCGGAGAAGGATTTTCCAGTGCATAGGAATTATAGTCCGGCAGAGTAATGTAAGATGCAAAATCAATGCCGTCATATTCATTCGGCAGCGGTTCATCCTTGCTGCAGCCTGTCATTACAGTCAGACCCATGCAGAGAATGCAGATTAAAAAAACAGATACAAATTTCTTCATGTAGTAATTCCCCTCTTTAAATAAAGCTTTTAAACTTTTATCATTCTAACACAGTATTACGTATAATTCCATGTTTTTTTCGTGTAGATTCTGTCAGTTATCTCGCAGTTTTCACCTTGATTTCGCCTGCTTCAATGAGCTGGGCAATTTCATCTGCAGCTACCTTCATTTCATCGCTTACAATCTGAACCGATGTATCATTTCCATACACCAGAGATACGTGTCCGGATTTCAGATCAGAAACTGTGATTTCGCTTTCTCTCCAGATTTCCTCATCTGCATATTCCATTACCGCATCATAAATGGACATACCAAGGTCTTTCTTTACAGAACACAGGATTATATTATCGTAGTCCGGGTTATTGATTTTCTGGTCAGTATCGATACCGACTGCATACATTTCCCTTTCGCGGGCAGCCTGGAAAACGCCGCTTGGTGCACCTGTAACCAGATTTAAAATCACATCAGCACCCTGGTCTGCAAGCCTCAGCCCATCTTCTCTGGTCGCACTCGGGTTCGCCGGATCAGCGGCAATCAGACTTCTGATTACGATATCCGGATTGGCATGCTTTGCACCCTGAGAAAAACCGGTGATATAGTCATTTACGTTCTCAGATTCTTCTTCTGCAAGAGTTCCCAGGATTCCGTTTTCAGACATCTGTGCTGCGATAAAGCCAGCCAGATACGCACCTTCATTCTGCGCATAAGTAATACTCATCATGTTCGGAAGAGATTCAATTCCTTCCGCAGGGTCATCCACCATGATGAATTTTACATCAGGATATTCCACTGCCACTTCTGAGATTTCATAACATTCCCAGCCCACAGCAATAACCATATCAGACTCATCAGCTGCATCCATCAGCTTCTGCTTGATACCGTCACGGTGACATTCTATATAATTCACACTGATTCCAGGATTGGTCTTCAGAAGTTCTCCGCCTTCTCTGGCAGAATCATTCAAAGACTTGTCCCCAAATGCCGAAGACACTACAAGGGTAACGGCCAGGTTTTCTTCCTCCGCTGTTTCTTCACCGCTGCCTGAACCCAGATAGAAAAATATTCCTAAAATTACAGTCAGAACGAGAAGAAGAGAGATACTTTTCTTCATAATTTCCTCCGTTATCTTTTCCAAAAAAATTTAGCGGTAATATTATACCATGTAACACAGAACCTGCGCAAGGTTTTATTGGAATGATAACGCTGGAGGACTCTGGAAGCTCTATTTTCTTCCCAGATAGGCTTCCCGTATCCGTGGATCCCGGAGCAGGTCAGAAGCCCGTCCCGAAGCAGTTATAATCCCCTGCTCCAGAACATAGGCACGGTCTGCTGCAGCCAGAGCCTTGAAGGCATTCTGTTCCACCAGAAGGATGGTTTTGCCCATGGCTTTGATTTCACCGATGATTTCAAAAATGGTACTGATCAGCATGGGTGCCAGACCAAGGGAAGGCTCATCCAGCAGAATCAGTTCCGGCGAGGACATAAGTCCTCTCCCCATGGCCAGCATCTGCTGCTCTCCTCCTGATAAAGTTCCGGCAATCTGCTTTTCCCTCTCAGCCAGCCGCGGAAACAGGGCATACACCCGCTCAAGGTCTCTTTCGATTTCTTTAGCATCATTTCGCAGATATGCACCCATCTTCAGATTTTCCAGCACTGTCAGGTTGGCGAAAATCAGACGGCCCTCCGGTACCTGGCAGATTCCTGCCTTTACAATGTTATGGGGCTGTGCCGGAAGCTGCTGTCCTTCATATTCAATTTCCCCCTGGTACCGGACCATGCCGCTGACTGCATTAAGAAGAGAGGACTTGCCGGCTCCATTGCTGCCGATAATGGTAACAATTTCTCCCCGTTCCACATCAATATCAATTCCACGGATGGCATGAATTCCCCCGTAATACACATTCAGATTTCTTACTTTCAGCATATTTCCTCGTCCTCCTTCCCCAGATAAGCCTCAACTACATCTTTATTGTTCTGAATTTCAGAAGGAACGCCCTCTGCCAGAAACTGACCGAAATTCAGCACATAGATACGGTCGCAGAGATTCATCACCAGATCCATATGATGCTCTATAATTACGACGGTCAGATGAAACCGGTCCCGTATTTCCCGGATCAGGCCCAGCAAAGCATGGGTTTCTTCCGGATTCATTCCTGCTGCCGGTTCATCCAGCAGCAGCAGTTTCGGCTCCAGTGCCAGGGCACGGGCAATTTCCAGTTTCCGCTGCAGACCGTAAGGCAGGTTTGCTGCGGTCATATCCTGATATTCCCAAAGCCCCATCATTTTCAGAAGTTCTTCAGTCTTTGATGCAAGCTTCATTTCCTGCCGTACCAGCTTTCTCCCCCACGGAAAAACAATTTTTGTTAAAGGTATATGCCGCGGCAGGAATGAAACTGCCAGGCCGTAATCAGCTGACCTGTGACAGGCTGTAAGCACATTATCATAGACAGTCAGTTTCTTAAACAGGCGTATGTTCTGAAATGTCCTGGCCACTCCGGCCTGAGCCACCTGATAGGGCTGCAGAAACAGGTTGTCTCTTTTGGCTGCCCTTGCCAGAACCGTCTTCATGAATATAATCTTTCCTTCTGTAGGTTTATAAACCGCTGTGATAAGGTTAAACAGTGTGGTCTTACCGGCCCCGTTGGGACCGATAATTCCGAAGATTTCTCCTTCTTTGACTTCAAAACTTACATGGCTGACGGCAGTCAGTCCGCCGAAGGTTTTCGTAACATTATCAAGCCGTAATACAACTCTTCTCAAATCCATCATGCTGCATCGCCCCCTTCGTTCTTTTCATCCGGCAAAACATCTGCGCCTCCGCGCTTCCGTCCTCCTGCCCGGAATTTCCGCCAGAGATCCGTCAGTTCCATGCCGCCCATAAGTCCCTGCGGCCGGCTGATCATAATCAGAACCACTGCTGCACCGTAAAACACCAGACGCCAGTTGGCGAAAGACCGCAGAAGCTCCGGAAGGAAGGTCAGGAGCACCGCTCCGATTACGCTTCCGCCGATACTGCCAAGGCCTCCGAAAATTACCATAATCGTCATTTCGGTGGATTTTGTCAGCTGGAACATGAGCGGCTGCAGATATCCCAGATAATGTGCGTAGAGTGCACCGCCTACCGCCGCATAGGCAGCAGAAATGGCGAAAGAAATCATTTTGTACCGGAACACATGAATTCCGATGGCCTGAGATGCCAGTTCCTCTTCACGGATTGCAATCATATTGCGTCCATGACGGGAATGCATCAGAAGTGTCAGTGCCGCAACAGCCAGGATGCAGATGACCAGTGTCAGCTCAAATGTAGTAATCATGGGAATGGAAGAAATCCCCCGGGCGCCGCCGAAGAAGTCCAGATTATCAAATATGAGCCGGACCGACTCTCCGAATCCCAGGGTGGCAATGCAGAAATAGTCTCCCTTCAGTCCCAGTGTAAAATACCCTATGATCAAAGCCATCACCATGGATGCCACAGCACCCAGAACCATGGCTGTTATAAACGGCAGATGATAATAAAGCGTACAGACTGCGGAAACATAGGCGCCGATTGCCATAAATCCCGCATGACCGAAGGAGAAGAGTCCGGTGAAGCCGGTAAGCAGAGACAGCCCCAGTACCACCATCAGATTCACTCCGACAAGAATCAGGATGCCTTCGATATAAAACCAGTTGAACATATCTTCACCCCCTAAGCCTTATCTTCTGTCACCCTGCCCATCAGACCGCTCGGCCGGATAACCAGGATAATAATCAGCAGAGAAAAGGCGATCAGATCTCTGTATGTGGATGCAATATAACCCGCCCCGAAGGTTTCAATGATTCCCAGAAGCAGAGACCCCACCACAGCGCCCGGAAGACTTCCCAGACCACCGAAAACTGCAGCAATGAAGGATTTGTTGGTAATGACTCCTATCTGCGGATAAACAGTGTACCGCATGCCGAAAAGCATACCTGCCACACCGGCCAGCATACCTCCCAGCAGGAAGATGATGAAAATTACCCGGTTCACGTTAACCCCCATCAGATTGCTGGCCTTCGTATTAAAGGAACAGGCACGGATGGCAAGGCCCACTTTTGTTTTTTCGATGATAAACATCAGAACAGCCAGGCTGATGGCAGCAATGGCAAACATGAGTACATCAATGCGGCTGATGGTCACATTTCCAAGAGCGATCGGCGCAGTGGAAAACATCTGCGGATATGTACGGAAGGTGGGGCCGATAGTCACAATGACCAGGTTTTCCAGGAAGATGGAGGCCCCCATAGCGGAGATAATAAAATATAAGGACGGGGCATTCCGCTTCCGCAGAGGCCGGTATGCGATTTTTTCCAGGGCCACCGCTACCAGTCCGGCCAGAAGTGCTGCCACAGCCAGTGCTCCCAGAAACGGCAGGCCACCCACCAGAGTCACCGCATAAAGTCCAAAATATGCTCCCAGCATAATCACGCCCCCATGGGCGAAATTGGAAAAGTTCAATATGCTGTAAACCAGGGAATAACCTACCGCCATCAGTGCGTATATGCTGCCGATGGACAGGCCGTTAATAATCTGCTGTATGAAAATACTCAATGTATTCCCTCCTTTCACTGAATGAAAAAGGGGCAGCAGGCGCCGCCCCTCCCTGCAGAACTTTTTATTTGTCCGGAGTGTATCTCATGATGAATTTGTACTCGAAACCATCTTCTGCAGTATCGCTTTTCACGATCTGCTGCATGGATGCTTCTTTTCCCACAGGATCATGGGTTTCTGTACCCAGTCTGATGGTACCGGTCACACCGGCAACTTCCACCTCTGTCAGTGCTTCTGCAATTGCTTCGGAATCGGCACTTTCCGCCTTTTCGATAGCTGCAATCAGAAGATCAAATGCATCATGGACCATATAGGCATTGATTTCCGGTGCCACGCCGTATTTTTCCTGGTAAGCTGCGGTGATTTCCGCTGCTGCAGGGTCGTTGTAGTCGAAGTGATTTACTACATAGCTTCCTTCCAGTGAATCACCGGCCATTTCAAAGAGTGTATCTGACGGCCAGCCATCACCGCCCATGAAGATGGCATCGATGCCCAGTTCTCTGGCCTGATTCGCTGACAGTGCGACTTCCTTATAGAAATACGGCATCAGGATTACATCCGGGTCGGTTTCCTTAATCTTGGTCAGCTGAGGACGGAAGTCCGCATCGCCTGCCTTGAAACCTTCACTTGCAACTACCTTGCCGCCTTTGGCTTCAAAGGTTTCCACAAAGAATTCAGTAAATCCCTGGGAATAGTCGCTGGCCACATCATAGAGAACTGCTGCAGTCTTCAGTCCCAGTTCTTCTGCCGCAAAACCACCGGCTACAGCGCCCTGGTAAGGGTCTGTGAAGCATACGCGGAAGTTATACGGGTTGATGGTACCGTCCTTATTCACTGTAATTTCCGGATTGGTAGCTACAGTAGCGATATCAGGAACTTTGCCTTCATTGAGGGCGCCTTTAATTGCGATGGCTGATGCAGAAGCATTCGGGCCCAGAATCGCTGATACACCGTCATTGGCAATGAGACGCTTCACCGCATTTACGGATTCGTTGGCATCACCTTTGGTGTCGTATGTAACCAATTCCAGCTGTTTTCCCAGCACACCGCCGGCTGCATTCTGCTCGTCGATGTACATCTGCAGTGCCTGGCTTTCGCAGGTTCCCCATGGGGCCTGGTCACCGGACAGCGCACCAATCCAGCCGACTTTGATCACTTCAGATTCTTCGTTTCCTCCCCCGCCGCATGCCGCAAAACCAAATACCAGCAGGCATACCATCACAGTTGATATTATTTTTCTCATAATCAATACTCCTTTCAAAACTTGTCTGTATTGTTTCCTGTTATCATTCTATGCGGCAGATTCAGTCAATATGACAGATTGTCCAAATCCAGACAGGATTCTAACATGCATGATATTTGTCCATAAAAAAAATGCCCCCTTATGAAGGGGGCATAACAGAATATATACGTTCCTGAATGTTTTACAGCAGAGGCAGCTTCTGCATGATGATGGTGAACATTACCATGCCGAAGAGTGCAAACGGATAAGTTGCACCGTAGCCTGCAGCAGGGTCATCACTGCCTACTGCATCAGATGCTGCACCCAGGCCTGGAGTGGAAGTCATACCACCGCAGATTGCACCGGACAGCATGATCCAGTTCAGCTTGAATACGTATCTGCCTACCAGGAAGCCTGCCATGATAGCGATGGCACCTACTACCAGAGATTCGATAGCCAGAACCGCACCTGCACTCATGATTGCGTCAATGGCACCGTAACCATAGTTCAGACCTACGATTGCCAGGAAGAATGCCAGACCAAATTCTCTTAAGATAGCCAGAACCTTCGGATCCATACGGAAGGAAATCGGACCGATTTTTCCGATATAACCCAGCAGCAGAGAACCAATCAGCACACCGCCGGTGGATTCCAGGCTCACATAGCCCAGAGGGCCCATGAAAATCTTAACGGAACCGATCAGGTAACCGAAGAGGCATACCAGTGCGAAGGAAATGAGGGAGAATTCAGTGGTTGGAACCTGCTTAACGCCGCTCACATTTCTAGCCGCTTCCATTTCACGAGCATACAGTCTCTTTTCCTCCTCTACGTCAAATTTGAAGATAACGTTGAGGAAGTTTACCGCCAGAATTACGATGATAACACCGAATGGATACGCTACTGCAGAACCGATACCAACCTGGCCGGCAGCCTGGTTTACGAAGCTCGTCTTCTGCTCAGCAGTCAGTTCAGTGGTATTTTCGAGGGTCATGCCGCTGTATGCACCGTCCAGCTGCAGAACATCCAGCACAATCTGTTTTTCATTGTCAGTCAGATCTGCGAAACCGTCTGCCATGTCAGCAGCTCTGCTCTCTGCAGTTTCCAGAGCGGAAGCCAGACCAGGGGAACTGGTCATTGCACCGGTGTATACGCCGGTTACCGCAAATGGGTTAGTTCCCTTTACGAATGCAGTGCACGCATAAGTCGCACCCGCACCTACCAGAGTGATCAGCAGACCCAGAACCACGAACTTTGCACCGTACTTCTTCAGTACGAT
>JAFYKS010000284.1 GCA_017537495.1 Bacillota bacterium
GGTTGTATTCTTTATGATTTGCAAAGCTTGGCTTCGCACATGCCAGTGCACATTCCACGCTGGATACTGCAAAATCGTCCGGTGTGATGTCTGGATCGTACTTCAGGGTAATGGAAGGCATTGCATTATCCTTGAATTCCTTCTGCACTTCCAGAATGATTCTGCCGGCGCGGGTTGCTTCAGGGCCCAGATTCATATGACAGTAAGAGTCAGGAATGGTGCGGTCCAGGAAGAACATGAAGTGGCGGATCATCTTCTTTGCTTCCTCTTCATCTTCAATGAATGGTTCCAGCATCATATCCACGTTGCCCAGATATACAGGATAGTGGGTTACAGAAGGGATGTGACGGTAAAAAACTAACAGCGCAGTAATCGCTTCCCACAGATTGGTAGGCGGATCCAGACGCAGGAACTTACATCCTTCTCTCATCAGCTTTTCATAGTCCGGACAGATATAACGAGGACAGTATGTCGCATTACCTTCTGTCATAGTACAGAGGACACCGGCTTCCACCAGTTCTCTGAACTTCGGTGTAGTTTCGAAGAACTCAACGTGATTCATCGGGATAGAAGACAGACTTGTCATAGCCTGTTCATGAGTTAATGCACAGTTATTGATAACAGACATTACGTCGTTTTTCAGATTTCCAATAGTAAGCATGGTCGTTTATCTCTCCTTTTCTTTATAATTCCGGTGCATAATTCAGAACTTCTTCCAGAGTCGGAATAGAAGTCTGTGCACCCTTCCTTGTTACTGCAATTGCAGATGCATTCTGACCGAAACGAATCGCTGCATCAACCGGTTCACCCTTGCTCAGAGCCAGTGCGAAAGATGCAGTGAAGCAGTCTCCGGCAGCCGTAGTATCGACTGCATTTACTTTATTGGCAGGGAAGAAACGGCATCCCTCATCGTTCACCAGCAGCAAACCATCGCCACCTAAAGATACCATAACATTCTTTACGCCCTTGGCACGCAGCTGCTCTGCAGCCTCACGGCGTTCTTCCTCTCCGTTCAGAGAACGGCCCACCAGAATTTCCAGTTCTGTTTCATTTGGCTTGATGTACTCAACGCCCTTCCAGATAGAATCCGGAAGATTGCCCTTCGCTGGTGCAGGATCAAGAATAACCATCTTGCCCAGGGAAACAGCCAGATTCTTGGCATATTCAACCACTGCAGGATCAATTTCCAGCTGCATCATCAGAATGTCGCACTCTTCAATCAGTGCACGGTTTTCATCAATCAGCTCTCTGGAAACCTTCGCATTGGTTCCTCCGATCAGAATGATGGAGTTGGCGCCAGCGCCATCCACAGTGATAAACGCCTGACCGGTGGTTTCACCTTCCATTACTGCAATTCCAGCGGTATTCACACCAACTTTCTCCAGATTATCTGTCAGCATCTTACCAAAGCTGTCGTCTGCAACAGCACCAATCATGCTGACAGACCCCCCCAGCTTTCCTGCTGCATATGCCTGATTGGCACCCTTTCCTCCGGGTACCAGAAAAACACCTGTACCTGTCAAAGTCTCGCCGGATTTCGGCATGTAAGGTGTTTCAATTACAGTGTCCATATTCAGACTACCAATTACCAGTATTTTTTTCATATTTTGCTTCTATGTTTATCCTTTTTTACCAAATGCATGAATCAGTTTTTTGCACACTAAACCTGCAGATAAACCGAACTCCATACATGGGACTCTAAAAATATAGCCATTTATCTACCATAATTCTATCTTAAAACACTGTTGCAGTCAATTGATTCATTTCGAAAATCTACGCATTTTGTCAAAATTGTATGCCTGTTCCCCCCTATACCTCTGCTGAAACCGGATTGACAGTATATTCGAAAATCAGTAAGATATATTCATAAAGTTATAATCATTACTGACTCAAAACACCCCAGAGAAAGGTTTAAAATCTATGAAAGAAAAGAGAATGTTGCACCTGGGCATCTGTCCCGGTGATGTTGGCCGTTATGTTTTCCTTCCCGGCAGCCCTGAGCGCACCGAGAAGATTGCAAAGTATTTCGAAAACCCTAAAGAAATTGCATTCCACCGCGAATTCAGAACCTGGACAGGTACTCTGGACGGCGTACCTGTAGCAGTTACCAGTACAGGTGTAGGCGGTCCTTCCACCTCTATCGCCATGGAAGAACTCTTCCAGTGCGGTGCTGACACCATGATGCGTGTAGGCAGCTGTGCCTCCGTTTCTCCAAAGGTTCGCCAGGGTGACATCTGCATCCCTACTGGCGCTGTACGTATGGAAGGCGTTGGCTGTCATTACCTCCCTATGGAGTTCCCTGCAGTACCAAGCCTTCAGATGGTGAAGGCCCTGGAAGAAGCGGCAATTGAAAAGGGTTTCCCTTATGACACCGGTGTCACCATTACCAAGGCCTCCTTCTTCACCCAGAGTGCTCCGGAAACTAAGCCGATTGGTCCGGAGCTGATCTGGAGATGGGAGTCTTACGTAAAAGGTGGTGCTACCAACACCAGCATGGAATGTGCACCGCTGTTCCTGATCGGTGCAAGCCTTGGAATCCGTACCTCCTGTGTCATGGTATCTGCTACCAACTGCAAGGAATACGACGGCCAGGGTGAAAGCCAGCCGCTGAAGAATCTGGAAGACCGTGCAATTCAGGTTGCAATCGAAGGTATGCGAAAAATCATTCAGCAGGATCTTCAGAAGTAAATTCCGTTCACAATATGTCTCAGCTATGTTATAATATTGTTAAGAATTGTCGAAGCAGGAGGCACACCCATGAAATTCATCAGAAAAATACTCGTAACAATTTTGCTCATCGCAGCCTTTGTGGTTGGTGCAGCAGCCGGCGACATGCTGGATCTAGATCTGCTTCCGCTGGATAAGGCGACCTACGACATAGAGATTTTGAAGGAACAGATTACAGAAATCTCCGAAATGGCCACACTGGAATACCGCTACAGCGGTAAGGCTACATACGACGGAGGCTCCCTCCAGCTCTTCGGTAAAAACGTTCCGTTTACCGCCAAAAGCATGATTGTCTACTATGAAGGTATCGTCAAACTGGGCAGCGACCTGTCCGGTATCGAAATTGAGCCCGGTGAGGGAAGAAACCAGATTATCGTAACCATTCCTCATTCCAAGATTCTCAGCCACGAAATCGACGAGGACACCTGGGAAGTTCTGGACGTAAAGAACGGCCTCTTTAACAGAGTGACCCTGGAAGACAACGGCGAATTTGTAAAGAAGCAGAAAAAGGCACGTGAAAAGGAAATCAAGAAGGGTGATCTGCCGAAGCAGGCTGACGAAAAGATGGTAAGCCAGCTGACAGGCTTCCTTACCATGGCATACCCGGATATCGAAGTAGAAGTGAAATTCAAATAAGAAGATAAAAAAGATGGTATCGTAATTAAACGATACCATCTTTTTTATCTTCTGTATCAGTTCAGTGCCTGATCAATCTGTTCTTCGGTAAAGCCTTCCCTCTTCAGGAATTTCTTCAAAGCTTCCTTGTCAGAGAAGAGACCGTTACCGTATTCTTCCGCTGCCTTTTCCGCCTGCTTAAACCAGTCTGCACCGCAGTTATCGGCACCGTAAACAGCCTGTTCTTCTGTGAAATCGTTCTGCTTCAGCAGCTTCACTACCCCATCATAGGAGTAGTATCCGTAATCCAGCATACGTTCTGCATACTGCACAGCCTGTTCATTCCAGTCTGCCCCACAGTTATCAGTGCCGAAAACAGCCTGCTCTTTAGTAAAACCATCCCGTTCCAGACGGTCGATCAAACCTCCGTAAGAAAAACCATCCGAGTATTTTATGATTTCACGTGCAGCCTCTCCAGCCTGTTCAAACCAGTCAGCTCCGCTGTTATCAGCAGCATACTGTGCCTGCTCTGCAGTAAACAGACGATATTCCAGACTTTCAATCAGCCCTTCATAGGAATAGGCTCCGTATTTCAGATCCGTTTCTGCTGCCTTCAGTGCCTGCTCATTCCAGTCTGCTCCGCAGCTGTCCGCTGCATAAACCGCCGCATCTTCTGTAAATCCGCGGTATACGTTCAGTTCCTCGATCAAACCTTCATAGGAATATGCCCCATACCGCAGACAGTCTTCCGCCTCTTCCAGAGCTGCATCTTTACCCATCCGAAAGCCCACATTACCGCCTTCTCCGGTAATAATCGAAAGGATAATGACGCCGATAGAGGCCCATACCCACCATTTCTTCCAGACAGGATTTTTCTTTTTAGTTTTCATCTGCGGTCACCTCGCTTTCCGGTGCTGCAGCTTTATCCATTCCCAGGTTTATCCGGTATTCCGGATTGATACCCGCCAGGATACTTTCAAGAACAGCCACATTGGCTGCAACTTCTGCCCCGTCATTGGAGAACAGGTCGTCCAGCAAAGTCTCCAGAGAAGTCTTCACTGTATCCAGAGCACTGCTGATTTCCCACATGGCAGATGCAATATTGCTGCCGGTCTGGCCCTGACGCTCCAGTTTGATATACTTTTCCACCAGATCCACAATCATCTGACCTGTATGGTCAGACAGGCTGCGGGCTTTTTTCCGGTCTCTCGGGTCGCTTTCCACTTCCAGTGCGATTTTGCGCAGAAGTACTGCGATATCGGTCACTTTGGCCGCGGTTGGACGATCCTTAATTTTTCTTGCCATATCTTCCAGGCTTACGCGGCAGCCATCAATTGCAGCAGCATACTCATTTTTCAGCCGTGCAGCTTCTCTGCGCGCTTCTTCCGCTTCGACGGTTTTCCGTACTTCAGCTTCCACAGCAGCCTTCTTTCTCTTACCGCGCAAAATATGTTCTGCAATCAGAATCGTCGTAAATCCGGTCACCAACACCCCAATATTGGGCTCGATGCCCAACAGACCAGCCAGAATTCCTGCCACGACGGCTGCAGCCAGACTTCCGGCAAACAGATAAATCCAGAACAGGAACCACCATTTTATAATCTTAAAAAGTGTTGTCATAATAATTACCTTGGAACTTCTCCTCCGCTTAAAGCGTCATCATACATGGCACGGCTTCCGCCGATAAACTTCGGACGTGTCCGCGCACAGATCAGGCTTGCTTCACCGATTTTGCGAAGTGACAGGCGTACGGGAACAGCAACCTTCTTCAGCTGCATGCCAATCAGCGTACCACCGATATCCATACCCGCATCGGCCTGCATGGTTTCCACAGCCACAGGGCACTGTGCATTCTGATATACTGCAGTGGCGAAAGAGCCTCCTGCCTTCGGATGCGGTACCACATTGACAATTTCCGTTCCGGGCAGCAATGCCGCCTTTTCCACGATAACCGCACGGTTCAGGTGTTCACAGCACTGAGCTGCCAGGAAGATTCCTTTTGGCTGAAGTACTGCCTGAATTCCTTCATAAATAGCGGCCGCAGCGTTAATATCAGAACCTTTGCCGATGGTCAGACCTACCACTTCACTGGAACTGCAGCCAACCACAAGGATGTCCCCCTTCTGCAGATGAGCTGCACCTACCAGCTCGTCCGCCGCAGTCTGAGCCTGCTCTTTTATTTCATCATAAGTAAAACTCATCGCTTTCCCTCCTGAAGAAAACGCCCGGGCATCAGCCGGGCGTTTCATACAAACTTAATTTAGAACTGCCAGCTGTTCAGGTAAATTTCCTGTTCTTCCGTCAGAGTGTCGATTTCCACGCCCCATGCTGCCAGCTTTCTTCTTGCAATCAGCTCGTCCATTTCGCCGGAAACGTCGATAACCTTGTTTTCCAGAGTTTCATGGTTTTCCATGATATACTTCGCAGACAGTGCCTGTACTGCAAAGGACAGGTCCATGATTTCTGCAGGGTGTCCATCAGCTGCGGCAATGTTTACCAGACGGCCTTCTGCGATTACATTCACCCACTTGCCGTTTTCCAGCTTGTAACCCATGATGTTTTCTCTTGCTTCCTTCTTTTCCACGCATGCCTTTTCCAGACCTGCCATATCAACTTCGGAGTCGAAATGACCTGCGTTGGACAGGATTGCGCCGTCCTTCATGGTCAGCATATGCTCTACAGTAATAGTCTTGCAGCAGCCGGTAGCTGTTACGAAGAAATCACCCAGAGGAGCTGCCTGTTCCATCTTCATTACCTGGAAACCGTCCATCTTCGCTTCAATCGCCTTAACCGGATTGATTTCTGTTACAATTACATTCGCACCCAGTGCAGCGGCACGCATTGCGATACCTCTGGAGCACCAGCCGTAACCGATAACGACTACCGTCTTTGCTGCGATAATCAGGTTCGTGGATCTCATCAGTGCATCCATGGTAGACTGACCGGTACCGTAACGGTTGTCGAACAGGTGCTTGCAGTCAGCATCGTTTACAGCAACCATAGGGAAGTTCAGTGCACCTTCTCTTTCCATCGCCTTCAGACGGATTACGCCTGTAGTAGTTTCTTCACAGCCGCCCCATACTTCTTCACCCAGTTCCGGTCTGGTTACATGCACACAGGTTACCAGGTCACCGCCGTCGTCGATGATGATGTTTGGCTTGTGTTCCAGACACATCTGGATGTGTCTTTCATATTCTTCCGGAGTTGCACCATGGTATGCATAAACCTTGATGCCTCTTTCCGCCAGAGCTGCAGTTACATCGTCCTTGGTGGACAGCGGATTGGATCCGGTTACCGCGATATCCGCACCGCCTGCTGCCAGTACCAGAGCCAGGTAAGCAGTCTTTGCTTCCAGGTGGATGGACAGGGAAATCTTCACACCTTCAAACGGTCTGGTCTTGCTGAATTCTTCTTCCAGACCATTCAGCAGCGGCATGTTCTTCTTAACCCATTCAATCTTCTGGTGACCCTGTGGTGCCAGGGAAATATCTCTGATTTCATACTGTTTCATTTACTTTA
>JAFYKS010000285.1 GCA_017537495.1 Bacillota bacterium
ATATCTTGCGATCAGCTGAGCGTCCAGCTCTGCAGTGCTGTTATAGAAACCTTTGTAAATGGTATCTGCAGTTTCTGCAGGTACTTCATCTGCCGCACCGATGTACTGTACCTGATGGGTGTAGGACTGGAATTCAATTGCCTTTTCTCCATTGATTACGGTAACCTTACCGTTTACCAGGACTCTGGTTCCTTCTGTCAGCGGCAGAGAGCCGGTCTGAGCACCTCTGACTGCAATGGTGCTGCCTGTGTTATCACGAATCCAGAAGATTCCGGATTTTGCATCGATTACGGTACCTTCTGCACATACAGTAGTTCCTTCTTCCAGAGATGCAATCTGATTTAAAGGAGTATACTGTTTCAGATCTGCCAGATAATCCACAACCTTCAGATAGAATGCACCGTTGGATGCGTCGTTGCCGATTTCATAGTTGGAGTAAGCATAGCGGCCTGTTACTACGATGTTGCCTTTACCGATGGTCTGTGCAGCCACCATTGGAATTGCAGTACCATCTCCGTTTGCATCACCCTGCTGTACATAGGTGTATCCGCCTTCTCCCAGCTTACCGGTGTAACAGGTCTTGTTTCCTGTTGCCAGAATTTCCAGTCCTGCTGCGGCATCATTTACCAGTGCAGTTCCTTCTGCATTGACAAGGGAACCGCCGCGATAGATACGCAGTGCATACATATCATCGTTAATGCCCAGAGTAGATGCAGGGAAGTTCTTAGCATAGAAAGACTGTACTTTTCCGTTTTCCTGGTGTTCTGCAGAACCTTCATGTACACTGTCGAAATTGAAACGGATTCCGCTTCCCAGCTTTTCCAGAAGCGTGTTATACTGGGTCGCGTCGTAGTTGCTCTGGTCGTAAGACTGGGTACCATACAGCAGACCGCCGCCATTGCGAACGAATTCCACAACTGCAGCTTCTTCTGCTTCCGTCAGTTTATTGGAAGGTGTGCCTGCAGAGTCCTTCGTTGGTGTGTTCAGAATCAGAACATCTACATCTTTCAGTACCTCTGCGGTGATTGCTTCTGTATTAAAAGTTACCTTATACCCAAAGAGACGAAGCACTTCGGAGAATTCCAGCATAGTACCATTTACTACACCGATGTTCTTATGAGCGTTATCAAAGAGAACGTTCTTTCCATTTGGAACAATTACGGTAACGTCTCTCTTCATTTCTTTTACACTGCCGTCTGCAGCACATACCAGTTCTGCACTGATTTCGCCGGCACCGGTTTCTGCAGGGGTGAAGGTGCTGGTGATATCTGTTAAAGAACCTGGTTCCAGTGGGTCTGTCACAGGATGACTGCTGACCAGCACATTGTTATAATAGAAGTTTACTTCCGCACCTTCTGTCCAGGTTTCCGTACCGGCATTTGCAATCTGTACGCTGACACTGGTTTCGCTGTTTAAGGTAACGAAATCAGAATCCATATTCAGGTTTGCAAGCTTTATATCTTCATTAGATACATGGGCATAGTTTGCTGATCCGATTCCTTCCCTGCCACCTTCATGGGTTACCTTTACCACGTACCAGTTCTTACCTGCACCCACGGTAATGTCTGTGGTAAATTCCGCTTCATATGCAGGAGTTTCCAGTGTGGTTTCTGCGATGGTCTTGCCTCCGTTGGTGATAATTTCAATCTTTTCAATCTTATCTTCCGGATCGGATGCCTTAATTTCAAAATGAATGTTTCCACCTTTTTCTACATCTAAGATGCTTCCCATCATCTGGCCGTTTGCAGAAACTTCCAGTCTCAGGTTTCTTGTTTCCGTGGAGTACACTCTGCGTGCCTGCATTGCTTCATAAAACGCTTCTTCGGTCAGTTCTTCTGCAATGACTGCTGTCAGATTGTCTGCATCGCCCCAGTTTAACGCATGGTTATCCTGTCCATTGGTCGGTGCCAGGTGCCATCCATAGTCCAGTGCCTTGTAGTAGTATTCTTCGGACTCCAGATAGTTGCTGCCCATGGAACCGTTACCCACTTCTATCATCTGAATGTTATCATCAACTTTTTCTACATAGTTCAGATATTCAAAGGAGCTTTCCGGACGGTTCGGATGGTTGAAGTATGCAATAGCACCATCTGTCCGATCCAGCCAATCATAGAAATCAGACAGTTTCTGCATGGTAGATGCAGCTTCTACGTAAGTATCTGTGTTATATACATTGATGTGTCCGTAGTTTTCACCACCATTGCTTGCACTGGAGGTCATTTCAAACCCACGTCCTGCCAGGAAGCCTTCTGTTGTAGCAGCCTCTGCCAGCTGGCGGGTCAGTGTCCATTCACTGCCTTCCTTTTCTGCAAATTCATTTCTTTCAGCATCATATTCGCCAAACTCATTCCCATTAAACATATTAGAATGGTCCGTAACGAAAAGATAATCCAGATTTACGCCCTTTCCATGTTCATATGCATCCGCCGGGGTTGATGTATTCAACGCATCCGACCAGGATGTATGAGCATGAGGGACACCGAAATAGTAGTTATAACTTTCAGTTTGTGATGCATCAGCCGCAGGTTCAGCTGCAGTATCCGCATACGCCGGAATCACACCTGTAAACGCCAGTGTGAAAATCAGCGTCATGATCAGAAATTTCTTCAATAGCGTTTTCATCACATTGCCTCCTTTTTTTAATCTTACAGGATGAAGAATAACACACGGCTGTTAAATCCCAAGGTCATCCAATGTAAAAACACCGTGAATTCTTTTTCCGCAATGTAAAAAAGACCTGCCAAAGTGCATGTATGCACTCTGACAGGTCTTCTGTTTCTGGTCTAAAATTTCACAGTCACCGTAGTTCCCACACCTTCGCTGCTTTCCAGGTTGATGGTGCCGCCATGGTAGGCAACCCCATGCTTTACGATGGAAAGGCCAAGGCCGGTTCCCGGAATCCGCCGGTTGTGGCTTTTATCCACCCGGTAAAACCGTTCAAAAACACGTTCCAGATCTTCTTTCGGGATTCCGATGCCCGTGTCAGTCACACGGAGTACAGAAGTTCCTCTCTCATATCCTGCAAAAACCGTCACCTTCCCGCCCTGGCGGTTGTACTTGATGGCGTTTTCACACAGGTTGTAAATAATTTCATCCAGTATGTAGTCAATACCATGAACCATCGTGCTGCTTCCGTCCAGTTGGAGGGTAACACCAGCCGCATCGGCCTTACGCTGCAGACGGGTAAGCACATCTCCGGCCAGGAGATACAGGTCCACATCTTCCTTCTGCTGGGGCACCTGATTTTCGTCCAGACGGGACAGCTGCATGATATCGTCAATCAGCGATATGAGCCGTGATGATTCTTCTTTGATGGTTACGGCAAACTGACCCACATCCTCCGGACGCACGATACCGCTGGCCAGCATGTCAGATACACCATAGATGGAGGTAAGCGGAGTTTTCAGCTCATGGGATACATTGGACGTGAATTCACGTCGTACACGTTCCCCCACTTCCCGTTCGGTTACGTTCATGATAATAAGGACTGCACCGTTAATCTTGTCTTTATTCATCACCGGACTGGCCAGTATTTCATAGGTTTCACCGCCCAAAGTCAGATTATGGCGGCAGTGTATGCCTTTCAGTGCCTGTTCCACGGAAGTACGGAACGGCTCGCTCCTGTTGAGCTGAAGTGCGTTTACACCAGTCCAGGACTTTTTTTCTGCCCCCAAAATCTGCAGAGCACTCTGATTATGGGTCAATATTTCCTTACTCTGGTCCAAAATCAAAAGGCCTTCGCTCATACTCTCTGTGATAATATTGAACTCTTCCTGGCGGCGGCGAAGTTTTTCCATCTGCCGGTGGATTTTATTGTTCTGCTGGTTAATCCGGTGAAGAAGCGGTTCCAGTTCATCGTAGCTGTCACCGACAGCCGGATGATTCAGATCAATATCGTTAATAGGCTTTACGATATGGCGCGTTACCATATGGGAAATTGCCATGGCAAGTGCAAACAGTACGGCCACAATAACCACAATCATACCCATATTGTCCAGAATCAGTCCCAGCTGAGAATAATGATCGGTGGAAACCCGGAGAATCTGTCCGTTATCCAGCCGCAGAGCATAATAACGGGTTTCACTGGCCATTGTCTCCGACTCCCGGACTGCACGCCCTTCTCCATCGAGAATAGCCTCCTGGATTTCTTCCCGGTCTACATGATTTTCCATCATCGTTTCATCGGCATGAGTATCATAAAGTACGTCACCATTTGCATCTATCAGAGTAACTCGTACTGTGAGGTCCGGATTATTTTTCATGATGTCCAGGTATTCCTGACCGCTCAGCTTCATACCTTCCTGCACCAGCTGCGACTGGTTTTCCAGATCCAGGTATATCTGTGTTCCGAGGTAATCATACATAACACCCATAATCAGCCCTACACAGCAAATCATAATAATCAGCGCTACCATGATTGTTCCGGAAAAAATCTTTTTCGTCATATGCTGCCTCCAATACGGTACCCGATACCGCGGACCGTTTCAATCAGTTCCCCGCATCCACCAAGTTTGGAACGGAGAGTACGGATGTGAACATCCACCGTCCGGTTCTCTCCGTCAAATTCATACCCCCAGATTTCCTGCAGAATCTGGTCTCTTGTCAGCACATTTCCCCGGTTCTTAAAGAGATAGGTCAGCAGTTCAAACTCTTTCAGCGTCAGAGTAATGGCTGTGCCGGAAACAGTGACAATATGTTTCGATGGGTTGACAACCAGTTCGCCCAGAGAATATTCCCTGTCCTCAGTCGCAGGACGGGTACGCCGCAGCAAAGCCTTCACCCTGGCAATCAGCTCCATGGTTCCAAAAGGCTTGGTTACATAGTCATCCGCCCCTGCATCCAGCCCAATCACTTTATCATACTCAGTACTCTTGGCTGTCAGCATCATAATCGGCAGGCTGCGGGTATCCGGACGATGCCGCAGTTTATCCAGTACAGACAACCCATCCTCCTCCGGAAGCATAATATCCAGCAAAATCAGATCAGGCGTTTTCCCGTTGACTGCACGCCAGAATGCACTGGGCCGTTCGAATCCCTGACAGTCCAGCCCGGAAGTATTTAATGCATAAGTCACGAAATTTCGAATATTATTGTCATCTTCCAGCAAATAAATCATACATTACCTCTTAGTTTTTTTCTTCCGGATGGGAGCCGGTGATACTGAACACCACCCATTCCGCGATGTTGGTTGCATGGTCGCCAATTCGTTCGATATACTTGGCAATCATCAGCGTGTCGAGATAGAACTGTCCACCCATCTCTCCCGTCCAGTCGCCCCTGGAAATTGCTTCAATCAAATCCTTTTTCACTTTTTCGAAATAATCATCCACCACATCATCGTCCAGGATGACTTTCCGCGCCAGATCCAGGTCTTTGTTTACGAAGGAGTTGATGGCATCCGTCACCATTTTCGAAGCAAAATCACTCATGTTCCGCAGATGCTCCGGTGCCGGCATATCACGGCGGTCCATATACTTTACGATTTCTGCAATATCCGCAGCCTGGTCACCGATTCTTTCCATATCGGAAATCATCTTCAGAGCCGAACTGATAATGCGAAGGTCTCTGGCTACAGGCTGCTGCTGCAGGAGAAGCTTCATGCAGATGCCTTCGATTTCTTTTTCCTTCTGATTAATCTGATCTTCCGCTTCCAAAGTCCGGGTAATCATTCCCTCTTCCTTCTGGAACAGGGCACGGATTGCATAAGTCAGCGCCTCTTCACAGAGGGCACCCATGGTAACAAGTTCTACATTCAGCTGCATCAGCTGCTGGTCAAATCGATTTCTCATATCATCCAAACCTTCCTGTAATATAATCTTCAGTACGCTGATCTGCCGGCATGGAGAACAGCTTTTCTGTATCGTCAAACTCGATGACTTCTCCCATAAGGAAGAAGGCAGTCTTATCGGATACACGAGTTGCCTGCTGCATGTTATGTGTTACCATAACTATAGTATACTTCTCTTTCAGTTCAACTGCAAGGTCTTCTATTTTTGAAGTGGAAATAGGGTCCAGTGCAGAGGTGGATTCGTCCATGAGAAGTACCTCCGGTTCCACGGCCAGTGCCCGGGCGATGCAAAGTCTCTGCTGCTGACCGCCCGATAACCCCAGGGCGCTCTTATTAAGCCGGTCTTTTACTTCATCCCAGATGGCAGCATCTCTTAAAGAGCGTTCCACGATTTCATCCAGCTGTGACTTTCTGCGGATTCCGTGGGTTCTCGGTCCGTAAGCAATATTGTCATAGATGCTCATAGGAAACGGATTTGGTTTCTGGAACACCATACCAACCCGCTTACGCAGCATATTTACATCCATATCTCCATAAATATCCTCACCGTCCAGCAGGAACTTTCCGGTAATCTTGCATCCTTCCACCAGATCGTTCATCCGGTTTAGAGACTTCATCAGTGTGGATTTGCCACAGCCGGAAGGCCCGATAAAGGCAGTAATCTGCTTTTCCGGAATCGCCAGATTTATATTCTTCAGTGCATGGAAATCACCATAATGCAGATTCACATTCTGCAGTGTTATTTTATCCATAGTTATTAACCCTCCTGGTTGCTGGTCAGTTTCTTCGCCAGGAAGCCTGACAGCGCATTAATCAGAATTACAAGTACTAAAAGTACCACCGCTACTGCATAAGCCTGCTCTGTGTGAAGACCTTCTGTCATCAGTGCATACATGTGAACAGACAGGGTGCTGGCTGAGTTGAACGGCCCTTGTGCCACCACCGGATTGGTTCCGGCTGTAAAAATCAGTGCTGCAGATTCTCCTACAATTCGTCCGATTGCCAGAATTATCCCGGCCAGAATTCCCGGCATTGCAGACGGAATAATGACTCGGAATACGGTACGAAGGCGGCCGGCACCCAAACCGAAGCTTCCTTCCCGGTAAGAATCCGGTACTGCCATCAAGGCTTCCTCTGTGGTACGCATAATCAGCGGAAGAATCATAATGGACAGAGTAATCACACCAGAAAGCAAGGTATAGCTCCAGCCCAGAGTAATTACGAATACGATAAACCCAAAGAGTCCGTATACAATGGATGGAATCCCAGACAGAGTTTCCGCAGTGATGCGGATCAGTTTTACCAGCTTGTTACCCCTCTTGGCATATTCAACCAGATACACTGCTGCGAAAACACCGATGGGTACCGCAATCGCCAAAGTCATGACTGTAATAATTACCGTATTGATAATTGCCGGCATCATGGACTGGTTTTCACTGGTGTATTCCCAGGCAAAGAGTCCCGGCATGGTTAAATTCGGAACTCCCTGCCATAGAATATACCCTATGAGGAAGAATACCACTGCCACAGTAGCTGCGGTGCTGAGATACACCAGAAGCCGCAGCAGAAAAGACAGAGGATGTCGTTTTAAATATGTTAAGTTAAAAGAATTCATTTAGTCATTCCTCCTTTTCAGAAGAGAAAATGATACATTTATAATCAGAATAAACACAAACAGCACGACAGCGGTAGCAATCAGCGCCTCACGGTGAAGGCCTGTCGCATAGC
>JAFYKS010000286.1 GCA_017537495.1 Bacillota bacterium
CACCCAGAGCTTTGGCCAGAATATCCATGCCTGCAGAAGCATTCTTTGAGAGGAAAATGCAGATGGCCAGAGCGCCGCCCATGAGGCAGCCCACAGTAACCGGAATGCCCAGCAGAGCCTCCAGCGCCAGGGAAACGCCGCCTACATTGCCCACATTGAATACCAGACCGCCGAAGGCTACCAGAGATGCGATAACAATGCCCAGACCAGGCAGAACGTCGTTTGCCAGATCCTGCGCACGCTTGCCGGACACTCCCACGATGCTCCACACGTTCATCTGAGTGATGATATCCATGGAGATTACCAGCAGGATAACGATGGCCAGCTGGTTCATATAAGTTGCAGTGAAGGTAGCGGACTGTGTCAGGAATCCGGGACCTACTGCAGAGGTTGCCATCAGAAGGGCAGCCCCCAGTAAAATTGAATTGTTATTTCTTTTCTTTTTCATATTGTTTGCCTTTATAAATGTTGTGAAATGTATCATATCTAACCTATATATTATACTCCTGTAGCCCCATCAAGTCAAGTTTTACACTGTTTGCACAACTGTCTTGTCAGATGTATTGTTAAATAGTAAACTTTTCTTTACTTTTTGCACAGGGCGTGGTAGGATAATCCGGGACAACAATCCGAAAGGGAAATTATAGAAGCAACATAAGGAGAAAAGACAATGAAAAAACTTTTTAACCGCGTATTTATAGACGGACTGTCCGGTATGGCCCTGGGCCTGTTTGCCACTCTGATTGTAGGAACTATCATACAGCAGATTGGATCCCTGGTGGGAGGTTCTGCGGGCGATATGATTTATCTGGTGGGCAAAATGGCTGCTGCCATGACAGGCGCCGGCATCGGTGTGGGTGTCTGCTGCAAGTTCAAGGCAAGCCCGCTGGTAACCGTTTCTGCCGGCGTAGCAGGTATGGTTGGGGCTTTTGCAAGCAAGCTGCTGGCAGGTTCCGTACTGGTGGAAGGTGCCATCGTACTGGCAGGTCCAGGAGAACCTCTGGGAGCTTTCCTGGCAGCATACCTGGGTATGGAGCTGGGTCTGCGTGTGTCCGGCAAGACAAAAGTTGATATTCTGGTGACACCGCTGACTGTCATCGGTGCAGGTTCTGTGGTGGGACTGATTCTGGGGCCTCCGATTTCTCAGTTTATGACGGCACTGGGTGCCATGATCAACTGGGGGACCGAACAGCAGCCGTTCCTCATGGGTATCATCGTATCGGTGCTGATGGGTATGATTCTGACTCTGCCAATCAGTTCTGCAGCCCTGGGAGTTATCCTGAATCTGGGTGGCCTGGCAGCCGGTGCGGCTACCGTTGGCTGCTGCTGCAATATGGTGGGATTTGCTGTGGCAAGCTACCGCGAAAACAAGCTGGGCGGTCTGATTGCACAGGGCATCGGCACATCCATGCTGCAGGTACCGAACATTATGCGTAAGCCTGTCATCTGGATTCCGGCTATTGTATCCAGTGCGATTCTGGGTCCGGTATCCACCATGCTCCTTCATATGACCAATAATGCAACCGGCTCCGGTATGGGTACAGCCGGCCTGGTGGGCCAGATTATGACATGGCAGACCATGACTGCCACCGAACCGCAGGCTGTGGTTCTCATCAAAATCCTTGCGATCCAGATTATCCTGCCTGCAGTCATCACTTTGCTGGTTTCCGAATTCATGCGCAAAAAAGGCTGGATCAAGTACGGTGACATGAAGCTTGACGTATAGGCCGGACTGGGGGTAAAATAGAGGCAGAATGTTTTGAGAGGAGAACTGCCCATGAAGGGGACACAGCGACGGGAAGAAATCATCAGAATACTGCAGACAAGCGAGGTTCCGGTACCGGGAACAGAACTGGCGGAACAGCTGGGAGTCAGCCGGCAGGTCATCGTACAGGATATGGCACTGCTGCGGACCGGCGGCGCTGAGATTGTATCTACCCATCGGGGATATGTTCTGACCGGTGCGAAACAGGTAAGCCGTGTCTTTAAGGTAGTTCATACAGAAGAGCAGGTGGAGGATGAACTGAACCTGTATGTGGACTTCGGAGGAAAAGTGGAAGATGTATTCGTGTATCATAAGGTGCACGGCGTCATTCGAGTGCCCATGAATATCCGGTCACGCCGTGATGTGCGGAAGTACATGGAGGACATTTCTAACGGAAAGTCTACTCAGCTGATGAAGCTGACTTCCAACTATCATTACCATACGGTGACTGCAGAGAATGAAGAAATTCTGGATCAGATTCAGGCAGAGCTGACAGCACAGGGTATGTTGGCACAGCTGCAGGACTGGGAACCGGTGGATTTCTGGAAGGAAAAATAGAGGAGGCAGGGAATCTTATGACAGACACAGCAGCAAATATATACGACACGAAAACAGAACCGAGAAAGGGCATCCTGCATACATTCTGGACGACACCTTATCCTGATTTTTTCAGAGGGATACTGCATAAGGTGTTCCTGCCCCTGGAAGAACGGGTCAG
>JAFYKS010000024.1 GCA_017537495.1 Bacillota bacterium
AATTCCATCATCGTTGGAAATTAATATATTCATTCGTTTATTCATTCGTCCAGATCCATTACCTTTCCGATTGCATCATTGATTACCAGATCCGCGTGGCTGTCATACGGTGTTACAGATTTATTAATCAGCACCAGATTTTTACCGCGGAAATAGCGGATTAAACCAGCTGCCGGGTATACTACCAGAGAGGTTCCGCCAATAATCAGGGTATCCGCATGGGCGATGGCTTCCACTGCACCATTGATGCAAGCCTCATCCAGCCCTTCTTCATAGAGCACCACATCCGGCTTGACGATACCGCCGCATTTTTTACAGCGAGGAATGCCCTCTTCATCACATTTTGCAGGGTCCATGATGTCCTCCAGAGAGTGGAACTCATGGCACTTCATGCAGTAGTTACGGAGCACAGAACCGTGAAGCTCGTACACATTCTTACTTCCGGCCTTCTGGTGGAGTCCGTCGATATTCTGTGTCACGACAGCCTTCAGCTTGCCCTCTGCTTCCAGCTTAGCCAGTGCGCGGTGAGCCTTATTAGGCTCCGCATCCGGATAAATCAGATTCTTTTTATAGTAATCGTAGAAGGTCTTCATGTGGCGGATAAAGAAGGTGTGGCTGAGCATTTCCTCCGGAGATCTGCCGTACTCCTGCTGGGCCTGATACAGTCCCTTCTCGGAACGGAAGTCAGGGATATTGCTCTCGGTAGACACACCGGCACCGCCGAAGAACACGATATTTTGGCTTTCATCTATGATTTTTTTCAGTCTTTCATCCATAAGTATACCTCCCGGATAAAATTTCAACACGGAATCATCACGAAAATCCGCTGGTAACAGTATACCACTTATGATACAATTTTGGTAGCAAAAAGGGGGAATTCATCATGAAGAAAATCGCGAAAAAGACAGCCCTGGTACTGTCCGGAGGCGGCAGCCGCGGTGCCTATGAAGCAGGCGCCTGGCAGGCCCTGACCGAACTGGGGATTGAAGTAGATATGGTAACAGGTACCTCCGTAGGTGCCATCAACGGGGCCATGGTAGCCCAGCAGGATCTGGATAACACAGTGAAGCTGTGGAAGGAAATTGAAACCCACATGATTTTCGATGTGCCGGAAGGTTTCAAAATGCAGGATTACGCCAAGGAATTCGTAAAGAACAAAGGTGCCAGCACCACCGGACTGAAGAAGCTGATGGAAAAGTACTACGACGAAGAGCAGATCCGAAAATCACCCGTAGACTTCGGCGTAGTTGTGGTGGAAAAGGATACTTTGAAACCTCATTACGTCTTTAAAGATCAGATGAAACCGGGCCAGCTCATCGACTACGTCATGGCCAGCGCCTCCATCTTCCCTGCCGTTCACAGCTACGAAATCGACGGCGTGGAATACATCGACGGAGGCTATGCAGACGTGATGCCTGTCAAAATGGCCCTGGACCGGGGTGCTGATGAAGTCATCGCCGTGTACCTGAACGCCCTGGGCATTGTAGACCGGAAGTCTCTGTCCAAAATGTCCAACCTGACGCTCATCGAATCCCGCTGGGATTTGGGTGCAACCCTGGTTTTTGATACGCAGAATGCCCGCCGCATCATGCGTCTGGGATACCTGGATACCATGAAGGTTTACGAAGTTTTCGACGGAGACTATTATACCTTCGCCAAGGGAACCTTCGATAAAACGACGTTGAAGTGTGCCGATGCGGCAGCGAAGCTGTTCGAACTGGATCCATGTCTGATTTATACGAAAGACCATTTCCTCCGCAGCCTGCGGAATGCTATGGAAACCTGCGACGAAGCTTTGGACAAGTCACTGGATTGTCTTATGCTCCACGAGTGCAGCGGTATGGAAGCAATCCGCGAACTGAAAAACGTAGCCAATAAAAAGCTGCTGACCCTGGCCATTTCCGAAAACCTGAAGGAAAAAGGAGAGGAAAGCATCTTCACCAGCCGGGCTGCACTCCGCATCGTACCGGACTGCATCGCAGCAGCAAAATTCATCAATAAATACGGTCTTCTCTAGACCTTATTTTCTGCACAGAAGACAGCAAAACACCGCCCCGGAAGGCGGTGTTTTTTCATTATGATATAGGAAGCAAGTTAGTAAACAATCAGTACCTTTTCGGATTCTCCGGATTTTGCAGAGGTCTGAATTGCTTCTTCCAGATCTTCCAGCTTGAATTCGTGGGAAACCAGGCTTTCGATGTCGAACTGCTTGGACTTCATCATGTCCATAACAAATGGAACATCTTCCGGTGTATATCCAGGGCTTCCCTTGATGGTCAGACCGCCGTAAACCAGGCCTACCAGATTGATGGAACGAGGAGCATGGTGAATACCGACTACGGACAGAGTTGCACCCATTTTACCCATTGCCATGAAATGATTTACAGCGTCTTCAGAACCGGTGGCATCAATATAAATATCTACATTCGGAACAGGACCGGCCATGGAGAAGGACTCACCGAAGTATTCGATTGCCTTTGCCTTCAGGTCTTCCTGTACTGGAGAGCAGGTTTCAAATCCCAGTGCAGCTGCCTTATCCAGTCTGTAAGTGGAACGGTTCACTACCATAACCTTTTCACAGCCCTTGTACTTCAGGGTAATGGCTGCGGACATACCGATGATGCCGGCACCGAATACGATTGCACTCTTTCCCGGAGCAGGATCACAGATCAGTGCAGAATGTGCTCCTACGGTAAACGGCTCAATCATAGCTGCTTCCTTATTGGAAATTTCGTCACCAACCTTAAATACACTCATGCCCACCTGGCAGTTTGGAATATGTACATATTCGGAGAAACCGCCTACTGTTGCTGCACGCATCATGTCGCCCTTCGCAAAAGTCGGGAATGGATATACTCTGTCACCTACAGCCAGGCCTTCTACGTTCTTGCCCACTTCCACCACTTCGCTGACCATTTCATGGCCGAATTCATGCTCAGGGAAAATAAATACAGAACTGCCGTCATGCTTATATGCTGTTACGTCACTGCCGCAGATACCTGCCGCAATATTCTTTACGATAACATCGTTATCACCGCATACCGGTAATTCCAGTTCTTCCAGGGTGATGTTTCCAGGTCCGTGATAAATAAAACCTTTCATGTGAATCTCCTCCTCATTTTAAAAGAAATCATTCCAACAAATGTTGTTCTTATGATATAACTATACTATAAAACCTTTGCGGAAAGAAACAACACAAACTGCAGATTCTGTCGGTTTTACGGAGGCTTACTCACAATGAACAAACATCAGAAAAAATACAGCAATACCGCCATAAAAATGAATCAGGCCCTCATCAGCCTGATGGAAAAACAGACCTTTGACAGCATTACCATCAAGGCCCTCTGTGAAAAGGCCGGCATCAACCGTTCCACCTTCTACAGCCATTATCAGAACCTG
>JAFYKS010000287.1 GCA_017537495.1 Bacillota bacterium
ATTTTCTGATAAATTTATAAAAAAATTTTAAATAAAAAAAATGAAACAACCCATTTTTGTCGTATATTATCTTAGATAGGAGTACAAAAATGGGTTTGTCTTTTAATAACTCTACAATCGATGACCTGAAAAGCCAGATTAACATCGTGGATGTGGTTGGACGGGTTGTGGCACTGAAACGAGCAGGTGCCAATTATAAAGGTGTTTGCCCGTTCCATAATGAAAAGACACCTTCTTTTGTTGTCTCTGAACAGAAACAGATTTTCACCTGTTTTGGGTGCGGTGCATCTGGTAATGTCATTAAGTTTACTCAGCAGTATTATAATCTTGACTTTACCGAAGCGGTTGAGAAACTGGGGAATGAGTATGGAATTTCCATCAAACGCAGCAATTTTGATGAAAACAGGGAAAAATACTACGAAGTGAATAAAGAAGCAGCCAGATTTTTCTACCGTGCATTTACGGAACAGAAAAATGCAGGCTATACATATATGAAAAACCGCGGTCTGGATGATGCCATTCTGAAAAAATTCGGAATCGGTTATGCAGATGAAAAGTGGGACAGCCTATATAACCACTTCAAGGCGAAAGGCGTAGATGAAAAGATTTTGCTGGAACTGGGTTTGATTTCAGAAAGTAAAGGCAAATATTACGATAAATTCCGAAACCGCGTTATGTTCCCGATTATCAATACCAGCGGTAAGGTGATCGGATTCGGCGGACGTGCAATCGGTGATGATAATCCCAAGTATCTGAATTCACCGGAAAATAAGGTTTTCCAGAAGAAAAACAACCTGTATGCGCTGAATATCAGCAAGCAGGACATTGGTAAAGAGGGTTATGCAATCCTTGTGGAAGGATACATGGATGCCATTTCCCTGTATCAGGGCGGCGTGCGCAATGTTGCGGCCTCTCTGGGAACAGCACTGACGGAGAACCAGACCAGACTTCTGAAGCGTTATACGAAGAATGTGGTGCTGTCCTATGATGCAGACGGCGCCGGGCAGAATGCAGCCATGCGAGGAAGCGAAATCCTGATTAAGGACGACTGCAAGGTAAAGGTGCTGCACGTAACGGACGGGAAAGACCCGGACGAATTTATCAAGAAAAATGGCAGGGAAGCCTTCCTGAAACTGATTGACGGGGCACTTCCTTACATTGATTATAAACTGAGGTACATCCGCAGAGATATGGATCTCTCGTCGGATGACGGAAAAATTGACTATATTAAGGCTGCGGCCGCAGTGCTCAGGGATCTGAGCCCGGTAGAAGCCGATGTATATATAAAGAAACTCTCGAAAGAACTGCATATCGCAGAGGGTGCAATAAAGATGGAAATTTTGGGCAACAATTCTAACAGTTCCCGAAATGGCCAGCCGGCTGTACCGCAGAGAAACCACAGAGAAGAAGTCCAGGAGGAAATGAGCAGCCTGGAAGCAAGTATTATTAAGTCTCTGATGGTGAATCCCGGACTGACGGAAAAACTGCTTGATTACAGTGAAATCATGGCAAGCACACCTGCACGCAAGGTGATGGACATCCTTTTCGAGCTTTATGGCCTCAACGGTGATTTTCACATGAACCAGCTGACTGACAGGCTGGACCCGGAAGAGAGTGAGGCACTAAGCAACGCACTGGACAAAATCGTAATTGCGGGCAATGAAGAGCAGGTATTTTCAGAGTGTATCAATACATGGCAGCGTAAGCGTCTGCTGCAGCAGGAACAGGATCTGATTACCAGACTGTCTCTGGCTGACGAGGAGAATAATCCTGATTCCATTAACCAGCTTACACTGGAACTGATGGAAATCCAAAAACAAATAAATTCTCATGGGGGAAGAAAGTAATGGCAACAGAAAACAAGAAAACAACGTTGAAAAATCAGCAGGAAGAAAATCAGGTAACCTTATCTCCAGCTGAGAAGAAACAGGAGATTATAAATGACCTGACAGAAAAGAGCAAGGCCCTGAAGGGTAAGCTGACCTATTCTGTAATTGCTGACGTTCTGGAAGCAACTGACCTGGACAAGAATGCCATGGATGATATCTATGATGCACTGATGACCAGAGGCATTGAAATCATTTCCGAAACTGAAAATGATTTTGATGAAGAACTGCTGCTGGCAGATGATGCAGATTTCAATCCGGAACTGACAGGAGACCCTGAGCTGGTTATGGATGAAGACGAAATGGACCTGGAAGCCAGCATTCCTAAGGGAATCGCAGTAGATGACCCTGTCAGAATGTATCTGAAGGAAATCGGTAAGGTTCCTCTGTTATCTGCAGATGAAGAAATTGAACTGGCAAAGCGTATGGAGCAGGGCGATGAAGAAGCGAAGAAGCGTCTGTGTGAAGCCAACCTGCGTCTGGTAGTAAGTATTGCAAAGCGTTATGTAGGCCGCGGCATGCTGTTCCTGGACCTGATTCAGGAAGGTAACCTGGGTCTGATCAAGGCCGTAGACAAGTTTGATTACCGCAAGGGTTACAAGTTCTCCACTTACGCACCTTGGTGGATTCGTCAGGCTATTACACGTTCCATTGCTGACCAGGCGAGAACCATCCGTATTCCGGTTCATATGGTTGAAACCATCAATAAGCTGATTCGTGTATCCCGTCAGCTGCTGCAGACTTACGGCAGAGAGCCGTCTCCTGAAGAAATTGCAGTGGAAATGGGTCTGTCCGTAGATAAGGTCCGTGAAATTCAGAAGATTGCACAGGAACCGGTTTCTCTGGAAACTCCAATCGGCGAAGAAGAAGACAGCCATCTGGGTGACTTCATTCCG
>JAFYKS010000288.1 GCA_017537495.1 Bacillota bacterium
TCCTGCTGGCCAACCATTGCCATCTTTACAGGGCACTTCTTAACTACAACTTCTGCTACCGCACTGCCCAGACCGCCAATTACGGAGTGTTCTTCTGCAGTTACGATGGCACCGGTTTCCTGAGCAGCCTTTACGATGATTTCTTCATCTAAAGGCTTGATGGTGTGCATGTCGATCACGCGTACATCGATGCCTTCTGCAGCCAGTTCTTCTGCTGCAATCAGAGCTTCGTTTACCATGATACCGGTTGCGATTACGGTAATATCCTTACCTGCGCGAACCTGGTTGCCCTTGCCCAGTACGATTTCATCGTCTTCACCGTAGCATACAGGAACTGCTGCACGGCCCAGACGAACGTATGCAGGACCTTCAAAATCCACAACCTGCTTCATCAGCTTTCTTGCAGAAACGCCGTCAGAAGGGTTTACTACGGTCATGCCAGGGATGGTTCTCATGAGAGCCAGGTCTTCGAAAGTCTGGTGAGACGCACCGTCTTCACCAACAGTGATGCCTGCATGAGTTGCACAAACCTTTACGTTAGCATGGGTGTAGCCGATGGAGTTACGGATGATTTCGAATGCACGTCCTGCTGCAAACATTGCGAAGGTGGAAGCGCATACAACCTTACCGGACAGAGCCAGACCGGTTGCTGCACCGTACAGGTTCTGTTCTGCGATACCCATGTTAAAGAATCTTTCAGGATATGCCTTGCTGAATTCGGCAGTCATGGTGGACTTGGAAAGGTCAGCGTCCATAACAACCAGGTTTGGATTTTCCGCACCGATTTCTACCAGGACCTTACCATAGGCCTGTCTTGTTGCCATTTTTTCTGCCATTACCATTCACCTCCCAGTTCTCCTACTGCCTGCTGTGCTTCATCTGCACTTGGAGCCTTGCCGTGCCAGCCTGCCTGGTCTTCCATGAAGGAAACGCCCTGGCCCTTGTGAGTCTTGGCAATAATAGCAGTTGGCTTGCCCTTGCATGCACGTGCTGCGTCAAATGCAGCAAAGATTTCTTCAAAATTGTGACCATCAATTACGATTACGTTGAAGCCGAATGCTTCAAACTTTTCGTCGATTGGCTTAACGGTGATAACGTCATCGTTGTTGCCGTCAATCTGCAGACCGTTCCAGTCTACGATAGCAACCAGATTGTCCAGCTTGTAGTGGCCGGCTGCCATAGCAGCTTCCCAGATCAGACCTTCCTGCAGTTCGCCGTCACCCAGCAGGGTGTAAACTCTTCCAGGATTTCCGTCCATCTTGTTTGCCAGAGCCATGCCCACACACACGGAAAAGCCCTGACCCAGGGAACCTGTGGACATTTCAATTCCAGGCACCTTGTCACGGTTTGGATGACCCTACAGCTTGCTGCCCATCTTACGCAGAGTCAGCAGGTCTTCCACAGGGAAGTAGCCTCTTTCTGCCAGAGCTGCGTACTGTACAGGAGCCGCATGACCCTTGGACAGAACGAACTTGTCACGGCCTTCCATCTTAGGATTCGCCGGATCGATATTCATTTCCTTAAAGTACAGAGCTGTTACGATATCAGCTGCACTTAAAGATCCGCCCGGATGGCCGGAGCCTGCGCTATGTACTGCCTTTACGATGCCAACTCTGACACGTGATGCAATCTCTTGGTACTGTTTCGTTTCCATTTCATCCTCCAATATAGATATGATCTGTGTTGATTATATAATTTTCGGGAAGGAAGCCTTACGGCCTCCTTTCCGGTAATTAACGGTTCTCCGGCAGATTTACGATTCCCAGGCTGACTCCCAGTGCTTCATCTACCACCGGAATCTGCCATTCATTGAGCGCGCCGATCCGCTCCTTTAATCTCTGTTTGTCGATGGTTCTCAGCTGCTCCAGCAGAACCACGGAATTTTTGCTGAGACCGCCCTGCGTAGCTGCAAGCTCTACATGCGTCGGAAGCTTCGCCTTCGAAGTCTGTGACGTTACGGCTGCCACGATAATCGTCGGGCTGTATTTGTTTCCAACATCATTCTGCACCACAAGTACAGGTCTTACTCCCCCTTGTTCGGAACCTACTACAGGACTCAGGTCCGCAAAAAACAGGTCTCCCTTTTTCACGATCAAGTCCAACACTCCCTTAATAATCTCTTATCCTTCCAGAATTTTTTTCAAAGCAAGAGGTGTCTTCCCGGCGATGTCCCCGGCTGTGAGTCCATACTCACCCAGTTCCTCCGCCGCCAGGTCCCCCGCCAGTCCATGAACAAATACGCCGCAGCAGGCCGCCTCATGGGCTGTCAGCTTACGGTCCGTACCATCGTCCTGCGGCTGGTTCTGTCCCCAGAGTCCTATGATAATGCCTGTCAGCACATCACCGGAACCGCCGGTAGCCATTCCAGGGTTTCCTGTGGTATTAGTATATGTTTTTTCTCCCTCCGTGGCTACAAGGCTCCCCATGCCTTTCAGCACCACAGCGGCTCCGGTCAGCTTCACCAGGGCCTGCGCCATGGCTTCACGTTCTGCCGCGCTCCGGGCAAAATATTTTGCTCCGTCTTCGCCGCCTTCCCGTGTATCTGCTGCCTCCAGCAGGCGCTGTGCTTCTCCGATGTGAGGGGTAATAATGGTCTCACCTTTTCGGATACGCAGAAGTGCCAGAAGCTGGTTCTCCGGATTTGCTATGATATTCAGGGCGTCGGCGTCCAGCACCAGCGGCCCGTGATAAAATTCCAGAATCGTTCTTACTGCTCCGACGCTTTCCCTGTCAGTGCCAAGGCCGGGACCTACAGCCACGGCGTCGTAACGTGACAGGTCCTCGGGCAGAAAGCTCCGTGTGCGGCAGGTTGCTTCCGGAACGGCAACCTGTGCTACAGGAAATAACTCCCTTGGAACTGCCAGCTGCACCAGTCCTGCACCGCTTCGAAGCGCTGCCCTGCAGGTAAGAACCGCTGCACCCATCATTCCTTCGGAACCGGCAACCAGCAGAATCCGTCCGCAGTCGCCCTTATGTATTTCCCTTTTTCGCTTTCTGATCATAGTTTGGACCAGATTCTGCGTAATCATACATGTATTCATATCAAAATTTTATTTCTATATTCCCAGAATCACCATGGCGATGCACAGGTATACCAGCATGGACGCCAGGTCAACTAAAGATGCAATAATAGGGTTGGCCATGAGGGCAGGGTCAAGTCCCAGCTTCTCTGCAGCCAGCGGCACCATGCCGCCCAGCATTTTGGCGAACATGATAACCAGAATCAGAGACAGGCACACGGTAAGCGCTACAAGCGGCGACTGCTGATCGATAATCAGAATCTTCAGGAAGTTTACGGTACTCAGAACCGCGCCTACACAAAGGCTGATCCGCAGTTCCTTCCAGAGAATCTTTCCTGCGTCTTCCAGACAAGGCTCAATCTCGCCCAGAGAAAGGCCTCGAATCATCAGAGTAGATGCCTGTGCACCCGTATTACCGCCGGTACCCATCAGCAGCGGAATATAGGAAACCAGTACGATAACGGTAGACAGCTGCTCTTCAAAAGCATTGAGAACCGCACCGGTTACCATGGCGGAAAACATCATGAACAGCAGCCAAGGCAGACGGTTTCTGGCGTGTTTCCACACACTCTTGTCCAGATAGTCTTCGTCAGACTGTTCCATATCGATAATACCGGCCATTCGTTCGATGTCCTCAGTATTTTCTTCTTCGATAACGTCCAGGATGTCGTCGACGGTAATAATACCCACCAGACGGCCTTCCTTGTCCACTACCGGCATAGCGATAAAGCCATATTTCTTAAATGCTTCAGAAACTTCTTCCTGGTCGTCATCAACCTGCACGCAGACAAAATCGGTATGCATCAGGTTCATGATACGTTCTTCGTCCGGTGCAATAACCAGGGTTCTCAGGGAGACAATCCCAACCAGTTTATAGGCACCGTCCTTTACGTAACAGGTATAGATAGTTTCTGTGTCCATCCCTACTTCCTTGATATGGGCCATGGCTTCTTTCACGGTCCATTCTTTCTGAAGACTGATGAAGTCCGGAGTCATGATGCTGCCGGCGCAGTCGTCAGGGTAATTCAGGAATGTATTAATCAGTTTACGTTCTGTTTTCGGTGTATTTTCCAGAATCCGGTTTACCAGAGTTGCCGGCAGTTCTTCCAGAATGTCGATCTTATCGTCGAAGTCCATTTCGCCGATGATGTAGTTCAGTTCCGCATCAGTAATACGTTCTACAATCTTCAGCTGGTCATCAGACGGCAGATAAGCAAATACGTCTACCATGACGGACTTCGGCAGCAGACGGTAAACAACGATGGCTCTGGTCAGCAGATCATCATATGCCAGAAATTCTTCGAACATTTCTGCGATATCTGCTTCATTGTACTTCAGGAATTCGTCCTTAATCTTGAAGTACATTTTTTCTTCAAACCACTGATAAATCTTCCCCATGGATTCTTCGAAAGCTTCATCACGGTTTAACAGTAAATTCTTGTCCATTGGACATTCCTCCTTCCGCAGCCCATCCTTTTACTCCACGAAAAGGCATCCTGCTGAAAAGAGTCAGCTGTATACTTTCAATTCCGGAGCAAAATCGGACTTTATATTATTTTTTTTGAATTTTCGGTCTGAATTATTCATTTTTTTCCCGACCGGTATACTGTCCATAATTTACTCCTTTCCCTGTTCTTTGCATTGGTCCTGCGGTGTCATGTCATAATGCACCACTTTAATTTGCATTATATTTTATTATACCCCTGCAAAGCGGGTTATTGCAAGTGTTTTCCACCGGTATCAATCAGATATCGTTTCCGATCCTGAAACTAGTCTTCCGACCGCCTCGCAGAAAAGATTTTCAAGACCGTCAAAACCGTTGAAAAGACACAGTTTCAGGATGTTTTGTACCATAAAAAATACACAGGAATATTGTATACACGGTGTTGACAACAGACTTTCCAAGTGTTACATTTGAAGTGTGAAAAACCAGCCAGACGACTGGCTTGAAGCTAAAATTTGTTTAACAGAAAAGGAGAATGGGAAATGGCTAAGTTAGTAGAAAAGTATATTGAAATTGCCGCTCAGAAAAACCCTGGTGAACCAGAATTTTTACAGACTGTAGAAGAAGTTTTAACTTCTATCGAACCGGTTCTGGAAGCACATCCTGAATACGTAAAAGCAGGTCTGATTGAAAGACTGATCGAACCTGAAAGAGGCATCAGCTTCAGAGTTCCTTGGGTTGACGACAACGGTGTTGTTCAGGTTAACAGAGGCTACAGATACGAATTCAACAGTGCTATCGGACCTTACAAGGGTGGCCTGAGATTCGCTCCAAATGTATGCCCAAGCATTATCAAGTTCCTGGGCTTTGAACAGATCTTTAAGAATTCCCTGACCGGTCTGCCTATCGGCGGCGGCAAGGGCGGTGCTGACTTCGATCCAAACGGCAAGTCCGACGGCGAAATCATGAGATTCTGCCAGTCCTTCATGAACGAACTCTTCAGACACATCGGTGCACAGACTGACGTTCCTGCAGGGGACCTGGGTGTTGGCGCAAGAGAAATCGGTTACATGTTCGGTCAGTACAAGAAGCTGGTTAACAGATATGAAGGCGTTCTGACTGGTAAGGGCCTGTCCTACGGCGGTCTGTCCGGAAGAACTGAAGCTACCGGTTACGGTATCGTATTCTTCGCAAGAGAAATGCTGAAAGCAAACGGCGAAGAACTGGCAGGCAAGACTGTAGTAGTTTCCGGTTTCGGCAACGTAACCTGGGGTACTGTACAGAAGCTGAACCAGCTGGGTGCAAAGGTTATCACCATCTCCGGTCCGGACGGATACATCTACGATCCAGACGGTGTTACTGCTGGTGAAAAGGAAGACTACCTGCTGGAACTGAGAGCATCCGGTAAGAACATCTGCGCACCTTACGCAGAAAAGTTCCCTGGCGCTACCTTCTATCCTGGCGAAAAGCCTTGGGGCGTTAAGGCTGACCTGTACATCCCATGTGCTACTCAGAACGAAATCCACATGGCAGATGCTGAAAAGATGGTTGCTAACGGCTGTAAGTTCCTGTGCGAAGGTTCCAACATGCCTACCAAGAACGAAGCAGTTGCTTACCTGCAGGCTAACGGCGTAATCGTAGGTCCTTCCAAGGCTGCAAACGCTGGCGGCGTAGCATGTTCCTGCATCGAAATGGGCCAGAACGCAGGTCACACTGTATTCTCCCCTGCTCAGGTTTACGAACAGCTGGAAACTATCATGGTAAACATCCACAAGAATGCTGCTGAAGCATCTCAGAAGTACGGTCTGGGTTATGACCTGGTTAAGGGTGCTAACATTGCCGGCTTCGAAAAGGTTGCACAGGCTATGATGGCTCAGGGTATTGTATAATCCCATCGGTTTAAACAAGTCTACATACATAAAGAGCGGAACCCGAAAAGGGCTCCGCTCTTTTTTCGCCTTACTGTGAAATTTTATTACAGTTCCACCAGTTCCCCGCTGTTTGTCAGGTAAATATATGCTTCTTTCACACATAGGCCTGTGGTCACTTCCAGTGCACGTCGGTAGATATCGATCTGCGTTTTGTATTTTTCCGCCATGTTCCGGCTGTGTCCGGTCTTGTAGTCCACCAGAACCAGTCCGTCTTCCTCTTCAAAATAGCAGTCGATAACCCCCTGCACCAGAACTTCTGCCGTTTTTCCGCTTCCGTCCGTATCATGATTCATCTTCAGATTAAACGGTCTTTCCTTCCAAATCCGCCCTTCCGCTTCTGCTTCAGCAAGCCGCTGACCCAGAGGAGATTTCATCA
>JAFYKS010000289.1 GCA_017537495.1 Bacillota bacterium
CACTGGGTGCATCCATGATTATTGGCCTGGCTGCAGCGCTGTTTGTATTCCGCAAGCCACGTCACTATGAAACACTGGAAATCCCAGGTGCACAGTCTGTTTCTGATGCGGACCTGCGCATGAAACCGGCTCACTGGGTGACTCTGATTGCCGCCGTGGGAACTCTGGTGATTAATCTGAAAACAGACTCTCTGCCTCTGGGCGCACTGACCGGCATCGTTATTATGATTGTATTCGGCGCAGTGAAGATTACTGATCTGGAAAAGGTAATTGGAAACGGACTGTCCATCATGGGTCTGATTGCTTTCGTAATGCTGGTGGCATCCGGTTTTGCCAATGTAATGAACACTACTGGTGCAGTGGGAGAACTGGTACAGGCATCCCTGGCAATTATGGGAGGCAGCAAGCTGTTCGCTGCAGTTGTTATGATGATCATTGGTCTGATTGTTACCATGGGTATTGGATCTTCCTTCAGCACCATTCCGGTTCTGGCAGTTCTCTACGTACCGCTCTGTGCGGAAATGGGCTTCTCTGCAGCTGCTACCGTAATGCTGATTGCAGCAGCGGCTGCTCTGGGTGATGCAGGCTCTCCTGCTTCTGATACCACTCTGGGACCGACTGCCGGTCTCAATGCGGACGGCCAGCACAACCACATCTGGGATACCTGCGTACCGACCGCCATCTGTTACAATGTACCGCTGGCAGTGTGTGCGGTTATCGTAAGCCAGTTTATTTAATCAAGGACAATAAAAAACCCTGCGGCATCATGCTGCAGGGTAATTTTTTTAGAAGTATTTATCTGATCCAGTCTTCTGTCTGAGCGGTAAGCCAGTCGACAAGCTTGTCGATTCCCTCCCCGGTTTTAGCGGAGATGAAGATGATTTCGATGTCCGGGTTTCTCTTCCGGGCAAATTCAACCAGCTTCTCACGGTCGAAATCAAAATACGGTTCCACGTCGATCTTATTTACCACCAGCAGATGGCAGGTTTCGTACATGAGAGGGTACTTCAGCGGCTTGTCATGACCTTCCGGAACGGAGAGGATGGTCATGTTTTTCACTGCCCCGGTATCGAATTCGGCAGGACAGACCAGGTTTCCCACGTTTTCCAGGATAACCAGGTCAGTCTGCGGGTCTTCTTCTGCACTCATACGCTTTTTCAGTTCAGTCAGTCCCTGACGGGTCATATCTGCATCCAGGTGGCACATGCCGCCGGTATGAATCTGAATGGATGGGATGCCGGCATTTTCTATGGTCTGTGCATCTACAGTGGAATCAATGTCAGCTTCCATAACAGCCCAGCGGAGCGGATTGCCGCGGCGCTTCAGTTCCTCTGCCAGTGCCAGCAGGGTGCTGGTCTTGCCGGACCCCGGGGAACTCATCAGGTTCAGCAGAAATGTCTTTTCTTCCTTCAGCTGGCAGCGGAGATTTTCCGCATCCCGGTTGTTATCTTCAAAAATACTTTCTTTTACTTCTATGATTCTGATTCCTTCCACGGAAAGCCTCCTGTTCTAATGGTTATCCCAGACCTTGATATCCAGGTTGAAGTCCTTTTCAAAATAGTCATGCAGGTCGGCACGCATTGGCATGGTCTGCTTGATTTTGATTACGTCGGAAGGGCATTTCATCTTGCAGATACCGCAGCCTGCACACTTTTCCTGGTCGATGACCACTTTGCCGTTTTCATCGAAGGAGATGGCTTCCACAGGACAGCCATGAGGACCCTTATTGCAGAGACCGCAGCCAGTACATTTTGTACGGTCAGGAACGGCAGTCCAGCCGGCAGGGTGGAAACGGTGACGTTCCTTGTCGGTGGCATTGCGGGCAATATTCAGAGCGATGCAGCAGCATGGGCAGCAGAAGCAGATTTCCAGGAACTTGTCCATTTCGTCATTGCGGACACCCCAGAGGAGCTGTTCTACCTCAATCCAGACTGCCTGGCCCATGAGTCCCAGCTCAGCTGCACGGTCTACCCGCGCACAGGCCTCTTCATAAGTCAGCTCTACAGCCAGACCGTTGCGGACCACGGTTTTGCCGACGTCTCCGAAGAAGAGACAGGCCATGTCATGAGGATAATCCTCACAGTCGTTGGCTTCACGGCAGAGACAGGTCTTCAGACCTGCAATATAGGTGGCATGCTTCAGAGATTCCTTGATGATATCCATCGGTACGATGACCTTTTCACCCTGGCTGGTCAGGTCCACATTCAGCGGCATTACCACGGTGCTGGTGTGTGCCTCCCGGTCCGGGGACAGCATGATGCCTTTTTTGAAGATGGCTGCTTTGATGCCGCCTTCTTTAATCCAGGCAGAGTATTTGATGAAGAAGTGGTACAGCTTCAGGG
>JAFYKS010000290.1 GCA_017537495.1 Bacillota bacterium
ATTGGCAGGAGGATAGGGTATGAACGAAAAACTGATGAATAAGTGGAAGGAAATAAAGGAGAAGGCGGCCGACAAGCCGGTGAAAGAAAAGCCTATAAAGGAAAAGCCTGTAAAGGAAAAATCCGTAAAGGAAAAACCGGTCAAAGAAAAGCCCATAAAGGAAAAGAAACTCAAGGAAACAGCTGCTGACGGTGCTGCTTTACAGAACGGGGGAGAAAAGGGTTCTGTGAAAGATGTGCTGAAGACGGTTGCTGACAAAGCCAAGGTTCTTTTTGAAAAGGTGAAGGAATTGGCCGGTAAATTATCCAAAGAGCCGAAGGAAGCCAAGGATAAGAAGCCGGTAGGAAAGTTAGCGGTACAGATTTTCAGTATCCGTAATAAGATTTTTGTGTGCTTTTTGATTCCGATTATCTTTATGATTGTTGTAGGTACGGTTGCTTACAATAAAGCGGCAGAAGGTATGCAGGAGAAGTACCAGGAATCTACCTTACAGACAATTAACATGGTAAATGAATACATAGAAATGAATTACGGATTCATTACAGCAGAAGCAATGAAGTATGCGTTTGATGACGGAATTCATAAGTATGCGTTTGGTATGATGACTGACCTGGCAGAGCAGAAGGAAGTAGTAAGCTCCACCAAGAAGAATTTACAGTCTACCCAGAAGACCAATGAGTTAGTCAGCAATTTCCATATCATTCCGATGACCGGCGCGAATGTAATCACCACCAAGACGGCAGCCAGAATCGGTGAGGAAACAGATGGTTTCTATAATGAATATATGGAAAATACCATCATGGAAGGTAAAACACCTAAGCGCTGGATCGATACACATCCCCTTCTGGATGAAAAACTGGGTGTGGAAGAAAGTGACTACATTATGACTTATCAGTTGCAGTCCAATAAACAGAGCTTTATTCTGGTAGTTGACATTGCATCTGAAGGTATTGAAAATCTTCTTAAAAATATGGATTTAGGTGAAGGAAGTATCATTGGCTTTGTTACCGAAAACGGACGTGAGCTGTTACTTGAATCTGTAGGTGAAGGAAAAGAAAGCGTTCTTACCGAAGGCGAAAAGGTATTCTTTGGCCAGGAATTCTATACTCCTATTAATGAAGAAGATAACATGAGTGGTTATCAGGAAGTGAAATTTAAAGGAAAGAATTATTTATTCCTTTATACCAGAAGTGATTCAAACCATGCCACCATTTGTGCACTGGTTCCCATGGATGTAGTAACAGGACAGGCAGAATCCATTAAGTCCATTACCGTGAAGTTAGTACTTCTTGCGATTGTGATTGCAGCGGTAATCGGTATCTGGATTGCAGCTGGTATCACCGGAAACATGAAGCGTATTTCCCGCAGGTTCGGTGAAGTTGCCAAGGGTGACCTTACCGTTAAGGTTACAGCCAAAGGTAAAGATGAATTTAATCAGCTGGCAGCTTCTGCCACTGACATGATATACAATAATAAGAAGCTTGTTTCCAAGGTTAACCGTTCAACGGACGACCTGGCAGGTTCCGCACAGGAAGTTAAGGATGCATCCTTTATCATCAGTGATTACTCTGAGGATATTACGGCAGCAATCAGCGGTATCAACGAAGGTATGCAGAAACAGTCTGAATATGCACAGTTCTGTGTAGAAAAGACCTC
>JAFYKS010000291.1 GCA_017537495.1 Bacillota bacterium
CCCGCCTGCCCCCAGCTGCCGGTAAACAGCATTTTTTCCAGCTGCACCGCATGGTAAAACGGCAGCACATTTGCACATTTTTCAAAAAATCCGCCCACCAGGCTGAGATCGAACCACACACCGGAAAGCCATGCGGAAAGATTGGTCAGCAGTGCGCCGCAGACTCCGCCAACCTGCTTCACCCCCAGCACACTGCCGCACAGAAGGCCAAGTGCAATATTAAATACAGCCATCGGAATTATCCCAATTATAGCATAAAGAATATCCACACGGACAGTCAGCCCCAAAGGAACTGCAAACAGATAGCAGGCCGCTGTCTGTCCGATGGCGATGGGCAGAATAGGCAGCATATACCCCAGGATAAAATCAACTCCGGTAAGAGGCGTGGTATACAGTCTCTGTAGGAATGCGCTTTCCCGGTCTTTGGCAATGAGGGTCGCTGAAAAAAGCGTCATGAAAGAGAGGCCGAATACGGTAATCCCCGGTGTCAGAGTATCGATTTCAAACAGATGCACCGAAATATTTTTCTGCATGGTGCTGAGCAGGAGCAGCAAAACCAGCGGGAACCCCAGGCCAAAGCCCAGATTGAGCGGATCCCTCAAAATCTCCTTCGTACATCTTTTCGCGAAAGTCATCATCCTCATACTTCCCCCTCCTTCACAATTGATACAAAGGCCTTTTCAAAATCTGCCGTTCCCGCCTTTTCTTTCAGTTCTTCTGCCGTTCCTGCTGCCAGAAGCTTCCCGCTTTTCATAATTCCGATGCGGTCAGAAAGGGCTTCGGCTTCCTCCATGTAATGGGTGGTCAGGATGATTGTCACCCTTCCCTTCAAAGCCCGGATTGCTTCCCAGAGTTCATATCTTGCAATCACATCCAGCCCCAGTGTGGGTTCATCCAGAAAGAGGATTTCCGGTTCGCTGATCAGTGCCATGGCGATACTGACACGGCGCTGCCACCCGCCAGATAACTTTCCAGCTTTTCTTTTAAGAACACTTTCCAGAGAGAACTGAGAGGTAAGTTCTCTGATTTTTGTTTCCGTTTGTTCCCGGTTAAATCCGTGAATTCCGCAGATCAGCTCCAGGTTTTCCTCTACGGAAAGGTTAGGAGCCACAGCGGTCTCCTGGGGAGATACGCCGATTAATCGTTTTACCTGCTCCGGATTTTTTAGAATACTGTATCCGCCCACCTCAGCATCCCCTTCTGATGGTTTCGTCAGGCAGGAAAGCATTTTGACGGCAGTGGTCTTTCCTGCACCGTTTACACCAAGGAGCGCGAATAATTCCCCCTGACCGATTTCCAGGCTGAGCTCATCCACAGCAGTCAGGTTCTTATACCGTTTCGTAAGGCCGGTCGTTTTAATTGCCCACATGTATGTGATCCTCCATTTCAGTTTGTTTTCGTAGTTTATCATAGCAGACTGAACGGAGAAAATGTTGATTCCTGCCTCTTCGGTCATGGAGGATGCTTCATCGGTTCTGCCAATATAAAAAACGGCGTGACCGAAGTCACGCCGTCCGTTACTTGACGATTTATTTTCCATACCGCTCCAGATGGTTCTTCAGAGCATTAAAGGTTTCTTCACTGAGTACGTGTTCGACCTTGCAGGCATCTTCTGCCGCCACTTCTTCAGACACACCCAGGTTCACAAACAGACGGGTAATCACCTGATGGCGCTCAAAGGTTGCCTCTGCGATAGCTCGTCCTTCTTCTGTCAGTGTGATGTAGCCGCTCTCATTCATCACAATATATTCCTTCTGGCGCAGGTTTTTCATGGCCACGCTTACACTCGGCTTGGTATAACCGGTATCATGAACAATGTCGATAGAACGCACCTGCGGCAGGGATTTACTCAGTCTCAGTATGGTTTCCAGATAATCTTCTACGGATTCGCCTTTGTGAAACATTACATCCTCCAAAATAAATAATAACTGTTCCTATTATAGCGGTTATCCCGCTTCCCGTCAATAAAATCCACTGAAGCCGAAGACATAAAAAAGCCGGCAGGTCCTGCCGGCTTTATCGCTTATGGATTCAGTCTGTGACTGACGTATTTTGCTTAGAACGGACCGTAGTTGATCTGTACTGCAATAACCATGAATACGCAGGATACTACTGCCCAGATTGCCCACAGAGGTGCGATGAACTTGATCCACTTACTCCAAGGAATGTTGCATACTGCCAGAGCAGCCATGCAGGTACCGGAAGTTGGGGAAATCACGTTGGTGTAACCGTCACCCATGTGGAATGCCAGAGTTGCAGTCTGTCTGGTCATATCCAGCAGGTCAGCCAGAGGTGCCATGAATGGCATGGTGATGGAAGCCTGACCGGAACCGGAAGGTACCAGGAAGTCGAATGCAGTCTGGAAGATGTACATACCGATTGCAGCGATGTTGGTGTTCATACCCTGCAGCAGGTTGCCTGCAGCGTTGATTAATGTATCGAATACGTTTGCATCACTCATGATATTGGTAGCTGCACGGCAAAGACCTACCATGAAACCTGCATAAAGCATGTCCTTTGCACCTGCCACCAGAGCCTTCGCCATATCATTGATGCTCAGTCCGCCGATGATGCCGGAGAGAATACCCATGATGATAAACAGTGCGGAAATTTCATCCATGTAGTAACCCTGGGTGATAACCAGAACTGCAATCATAACGAATCCGCCCAGGAAAACAGCCAGCACCAGAGCCTGACGGGTAGTCAGAGGCTTTACCTGGCTTGCATCGATTGGCTGTGCATTGGCCTTATCGATTTCGTACATAGGGCTGAGGGTTGGATCCTTCTTAATCTTAGCTGCATATCTTAATAAGAATGCGATAGTGACGATGTTCAGAACTACCAGCAGTGCAATTCTCAGACCCATACCGGAGAAGGTTGGCAGACCTGCGATTTCGTGTGCAATACCGGTGGTGAATGCGTTGGCAGGACCAGCTGCGAAACCAATTGCAGAGGAACCCATCAGCAGCATAACCGCTACAAAGGAGTCAAATCCGCAGGCCACGCAGGCCGCATACATCAGCGGCAGGAATGCCAGATATTCTTCACAGCAGGCTGCTGTGGAAGAAATGATGGAGAATGCAATAATACAGATTGGAATCATCAGCAGCTGCTTGTTTCCCAGAACCTTAACCAGATTGCCGATGCCAGCGTGCAGAGCACCGGTAGCTTTGATGATTTCCATCATGCCGCCTACAATCAGCAGGAAGAAGATGATGGAGCCGGCTTTCTGCATGCCCTTAGTGAAGGACATCAGGAAGTCCATAAATCCAATTGGATTCTTTTCAGTTGCCTGATATGTACCAGGTACAACCAGTTCTGCACCGGAAGTAGGGTCTACAGCTCTTTCAAAGGAGCCGCCCGGCAGAATCCAGGTACACAGTGCTGCCACAATTACGATACCGATGATAATGATAATCGGGTCGATAGCCTTGATTTGTTTCTTTTCTTTCTTTTCGTTCATGTTAATCCCTCCTACAGGCATTCTTTCTTAATTGCTGCCAGATAGACTTCTACAGATTTATTTAAAGATTCTTCTGTAACGTGTTCATTGAACTGGTGTGCCACCATTGGGCCCGGTCCCACGATAATACGGTCTCCCTCAAAGAAAGATGCTTCTGTGATACCGTTTCCGGTTTCTGCCTTCTTACCACAGATTTCTTCGTACCATGCGATTCTGTCACCAGTGTTTACGAAAGATGGAACATCGTTGATGATTTCGTAGGATGCATCGAATTCCTTCAGAGCTTCGTCAGTCATCTGTCTGATCATTGGATATTCTGATGCGCTGTCGCAGATTCTGAAGTCCAGGTAAATGGTTGTCTTAGCAGGTACCTTGTTAATGGAGGTACCACCTTCCATGACACCGATATTCATGGTGGAGCGAGGTACACTGAAGAGCGGATGATGATTTTCTCTCAGCTTGTCTTCAATTTCCATCATCTTGTTCAGGAACTTCACTGCATTCTTGTTGGAGCTCTTTCCTTCAATCGGACGGCTGGAATGGGTAGTTACGCCGTTAAAGGTGAAAAGAAATTCCAGAATACCTTTGGAACCGATTTCCGGCATGTTATCGGTTGGTTCGCATACCAGAACGTGTTCAGGGAACTGTTCACCGCTTTTCACCAGATCGTAAATACCGCCGAACAAAATTTCTTCATCATAAGTCCAGTACATCTTGATGCCCTTGCCTGCCGCCTTGATTTCATCCAGCGGTGCAATGGATGCTGCATACAGTGCTGCAGCGATGCCGCCCTTCATGTCGCAGGTACCCAGACCGTACAGCTTGCCGTCTTCTTCTGTAATGGTCAGCGGCTCGTAAGTCCATCCTTCTGTAATATCTACGGTGTCGGTATGACCAAGGAAGCCAAGTGTCGGATTGTCTCCGAAAGTGGCTACCAGGACCTCCTTGCCTGTATCCGGATTCATTCTTCGGTCAACTTCGAATCCCAGAGGAGTAACGAAGTTTTCGATGTAATCCATAATTTCTTTGTTGCATTTGTCCTTGATGGTATTGATTTCCACCAGGTCTTTCAAAATCTCTTTAACCGTCATGTCATCGCCCTTTCTGCATGTCGTTCGCCGCCCCACTTTATTTTAATAAATCAATAAAGTGAAACTCATGTGCTCATTTTACCGCTTTACTGCAAAAAAATCAACCCTTTCTAGTCATATTTTGTCAAAAAAAAACAAACCGGTCCTGAAGCCAATGTCATCAAATCAAGATGACATTGGTCCACAGGAACCGGCCCATAGATGCTACAGACATTCTTTTTTAATTAAGTTCAGATAAATTTCAGCTACCTTGTTCAGCTTTTCTTCTGTTACGTGTTCGTTAGCCTGATGCAGTGTTCTAGGTCCAGGTCCTAAAATCACACGGTCACTGCCGGTGAAGAAGGAAGCCTCTGTAATACCTGTACCAGCCTTTGCCGGCACACCGGTCTGCTCTTCATACCAGGCCACTCTGTCACCTTCGTTTCTGAAGGACATGGCATCATTGATGATTTCATAATCTGCATCGAACTCTGCAATCGCTTCTTCGGTATATTTACGGATTCTTTCATACTGACTTTCACTGTCGCAGATACGGAAGTCCAGGTAAACCTTGGTTTCAGAAGGAACCGTATTCATGGCAATGCCGCCTTCAATAATACCGATATTCATGGTAGTATGCGGAACACCGAAGAGTGCATACGTTTCATCCTGCAGCCTTTCTTCCAGAGCCAGCATTTTGTTCAGGAACTTTACTGCATTCTTATTGGAATTCTTTCCCGGAATTGGTGCGCTGGAGTGAGTGGATACGCCATGGAATGTAAAAATGTATTCCAGCAGACCCTTGGATCCGATGTTTACA
>JAFYKS010000292.1 GCA_017537495.1 Bacillota bacterium
AGCAACAGGGATGAAAGAGATAACCCGATCAGTTTTCCACGAGACATAGCCGCGGCTCTCTTTGCAATTTTTCTGATTTCCTTATTACTTTTCATAGTTTCTCCTCCTCAATATATATCGGGGATTAGAATGGTCCCAGATTGATCAGGTCAGCGATAATTACGATTACCAGACCTAATGCATATTCAACAGCAATGAACTTCCACCAGTACTTAACCCATGTTACATATGGGATACCAGCCATTGCCAGACCTGCATGGATGTTACCTGCAGTTGGTGTGAATGGATTGGATAATGCGTCACCGATAACTTCACACTGTACTGCAACCTGTCTGTTCAGACCTGTCAGGTCAGCCAGAGGTGCCATCAGAGGCATAGTAGCGGTAGCCTGTCCGGAACCGGATGGAATGATGTAGTTCATCAGACACTGGAATACATACTGACCTACTACAGCCATATAGTCAGGCAGCTTTGTTACCAGTCCTGCAGCCCAGTGCAGAATGGTATGCAGAATCTGTGCATCGTTCATGATAACCAGAATTGCTCTTGCGAAACCTACCATCAGAGCACCAGTTACCATGGTCTTCATACCTGCAACCAGAGTATCACAGAACCAGTTGATTCCCTTACCATGTACAACAGTTACCAGCATAGCCATTACCATGAACAGTGCAGACAGTTCTTCGAAGTACCAGCCATAGTTCAGTACGCCGTAAATCAGTACAGCTACAGTACCTACTACGATACCCAGGATAATCTTTCTTGTAGTATTAAATTCTGGCAGGTTATCAAAGTCAACACGGTTGTTTTCGATAAATACCTTGTCCATTTCATACATCAGAGACTTTGTCTGATCCTTTTCCAGCTTCTTCGCATATGCCATCAGCATAACAGAAACCAGAATAATGTAAGCAATCAGAACACCGATATGGAATCCTAGACCAGAGAACATTGGCAGACCGGAAATACCCTGCGCAACCCCCAGGGTGAATGGGTTAACAGTAGCACCGGCGAAACCTGCAGCACCTGAGCCCATTACCAGAGCCACAACCAGCAGAGAGTCATATCCTGCACCAATCAAGATCGGACATAAAATCGGGATGAAGCATAATACTTCTTCATAGGTACCAACGGTGGAACCTAATATAGCAAAGATGGTTACCAATACAGGTACAATGAGAACTTTTCTGTCCCCCATCTTTTGGATAAGACGTCCTACCCCGGCAACAATTGCACCAGTTTCATTTACAATGTAGAAGCAGCCTACTGAGATAAAGATAGAGAAAATAATGTCAGGAACCGCTTCCATACCTCTGATTGGTGAGGTCATGTACTGCATGAAGGAGATAGATAAATCTTCTTCTGACAGCTTCCAGGTGGATGCATCAACTACAGAACGAACCTTTTCTGTTCCATCCGCCTGTAAATATGTTACCTGTGTCATTTCATAGGTACTGGATGGAATCACGTAAGACAGGATTGCGAAAATCAGTGCGAGAATCATCATTACCGCAAACGGTCTTGGGAATTCAAGTTTCTTCTTCTGAGCTTTCTTAGCAGTAATTTCCATATTTGTTCCTCCTTTCGAACAATTATGAATTTGCAATAACGAATATGTTTACGGGTATCCCTTAAGAGTGACAGAACTCTACTGCAGCCATTGCATAAACCAGTGCGATATTATACAAATCTGCAATTGGTACAGTTTCCGGAGCAGCATGAGGGTTTTCACCGCCCGGACCCAGAACTACAACAGGAAGACCAGCATACTTAGCCAGCAGACCTGCATCCGTCCAGGACTTCATATATGTGATTACCGTTTCTTTTTCTGTAACATCTTCAATTACATCGGAAAGCATGGTTACCAGAGGATGATCTTCCGGAATTTCAAATGGTGGATGTACATAGCCTTCCTTCATAACGGATTCTTCGCATACGGACATTTCACATTTGAACTGCGGATCCTGCGCTGCCAGTTTATCAATCAGTTCCTGGAATTCACCAATCACATCTTCATATTCCTGATATGGCAGGTATCTGGTATCAATTGTGATTTCACAGTCTCCTGCTACAGTAGACGGCTGTGTACCACCCTGAATTACACCGATATTCACAGTAGCCTCATTCAGTGCCGGATGCTTTCTTCCGAAGATTTTCGGTGCCAGTTCTTCTTCCAGAGCACTGATAAACTTATTCGCCTTGGAAATTGCATTGATACCATCATGTACATATCCGCCATGTACGGCCTTGCCGGTGAAGGTGAACTTCAGCCATTCCAGGCCTCTCTGGCAGTTTCTGATTTCAAAGAAAGATCTTTCGGCAACGATTGCTGCGTCTGCTTTGATACCGCTTTCGATGACATCGATGGTACCGAGGCTCTTGTGTTCTTCATCGATAACTCCGGTGAAAACAACCTTGCCCTTCTGCAGTGCGCCGGATGCCTTCAGTGCAAGCACTGCTTCAACCAGACCGGCTGTCGGCCCCTTGTCATCGCAGGTACCGCGGCCATACAGGATACCGTCAACAATCTTCGGCTCACAGGCTTCTTCCCAACCATACGGCGGTACGGTGTCCAGATGACCATTCAGCATCAAGGTCTTTCCAGGATTGCCGCTGTCCAGAACTGCAATCACATTGCAGCGTCCATCTTCAACTTCTTTCAGCTCACACGGAATGTCATGCGCATCAAAAATATCTTTGATATACTTCGCCACCTTGGTTTCCCGCTGTGGAATACCAGGATAAGATTCGATACGAATCATGTCCGAAGTCATTTTCACTACACGATCTTCACTGATATGAGCCTTCAAGGTTTCTTTTAAATTACTCATTCACTTACCTCCCTCGCTTAATTCAAATCCATCAAATTCCCTTTGTTTTTAAGAGTGGCAGAATTCTACTGCAGCCATTGCGTAAACCAGCGCGATGTTCCACAGATCTTCCAAAGGTACGGATTCGTCATCAGCATGAGGATTTTCCCCACCCGGTCCCAGAACTACAGTTGGAATATTAGCAAACTCGTTCAGCAGTCCGGCATCTGTCCAGGACTTCATATAAGTAATGACAGTTTCCTTTTCTGTAACATCTGCAATTACATCTGAAAGCATGGTTACCAGAGGATGATCTTCTGGGATTTCAAATGGAGCATGTACATAGCCTTCCTTCAGAGCCGCTTCTTCACATACTGACATTTCACACTTGAACTGCGGATCTTCCGCTGCCAGTTCATCAATCAGCTCCTGGAATTCACCAACTACATCTTCATACTTCTGATATGGAAGATATCTGGTATCGATGTATAAATCGCATTCTCCCGCTACGGTTGACAGCTGTGTTCCGCCATGGATGATGCCGATGTTGACCATGGCTTCATTCAGTGTCGGATGTTTTCTTCCGAAGATTTTAGGTGCTAACTTCTGTTCTACTGCATTGATATACTTGTTAGCTTTGGAAATCGCGTTGATGCCATCATGCAGATATCCGCCGTGTACTGTCTTACCAGTGAAATGGAATTTCAGCCATTCCAGACCTCTCTGGCAGTTACGGATTTCAAAGAAAGATCTTTCGGCAACAATTGCTGCATCTGCCTGAATGCCGCTTTCAATTACATCGATAGTACCAATACTGTTGTGCTCTTCATCCAGAACACCGGTGAAAACGATTTTACCTTTTTTCAGTTCTCCGGATTCCTTCAGTGCAAGCATTGCTTCAATAAGACCAGCGGTCGGACCCTTATCATCGCAGGTACCACGGCCATACATGATTCCGTCGACAATCCTTGGTTCGAAGGCTTCTTCCCAACCGTTTGGCTCAACCGTATCCAGATGGCCATTGAACATCATTGTTTTGCCCGGAACTCCACTGTCCAGAGTTGCAATAACGTTGCAGCGTCCATCAGCAACTTCTTTCAGCTCACACGGAATGCCACTGGCATCAAACATACTTTTGATATATTTTGCGACGCCTGTTTCCTGATTTGGAATACCGTAATAGGATTCAATGCGGATCATATCTTCCGTCATCTTCACTACGCGTTCTTCACTGATATACGCCTTCAGAGCTTCTTTTAAATTGCTCATTCTCTTACCTCCTCTTTTTAAATTTAATCTATTCAATTCCGACCAACCCTCATAACCCATCTCTCAGGAACGGCGGAAATCAATAGCAGTTATACTTTATGTTCCCAACTGTAACGAGTATCCTGAACCCTGTATTTGCCGCCAGCCACTTCGATATCAAGTCCCGTTATGTATCCACATGCATCAGAAGCAAGGAATACTACCGGCTTGGCAATATCCTCAGGTTTTCCCAGCCGTCCCAGAGCTACGTTCTGGATATATAACTCATGATTGCGTGCACACATCTCCTTCGTCATTTCCGTTTCAACCATCCCCGGCTGATAACCAACTACTCTGATTCCATACGGTGCAAAATTCGCTGCGATTGACTTTGTAAAACTGCTCACCGCTGCTTTTGAAGCCGCATATACGGAACCTCGAGTGTGCGGTATGTTCACAGTATAGGAGGAAGCATTAATGATAACGCCGCCATCCCCCTGTGCAATCATATATTTTCCGGCAACTCTGCAGCCTTCGAAAACAGCATATACATTTGTCTTCATGATACGGTCATAATCTTCTATCGGAAAATCCAGTACTGTATGATGCAGATCCACCCCTGCATTATTTATCCACACATCAAGCCGTCCATTCTTTTGGACAATCTGTTCCGCCATGGCTTCAAGCTGTTCTTTCTCAGTCACATCAATCTGATATATATCCAGATTAAATCCGCAAGAGGCGGCTTCTTCCTGTGTTTTCTTAAGTTTCGCTTCAGAAATATCACATATGGAAACCTTGGCGCCTTCATTCAGAAACTCAAAAGCAATCGCCTTTCCGATACCTGCACCGCCGCCTGTTATCAATACACTTTTATCTCTTAAGTTCAGCTCCATATGAATCCCCTCCTCCGTACTTGTTACTTTAATCCCAGAATTTCTCTTGCTTCATCCGGCGTGGCGATTTCTCTGCCGAATTCTTTCGCAAGTCTTGCCACACGTTCTACCAGCATTGCATTGCTTGCCGGAACACCTTTGCTGTAGTAGATGTTGTCTTCCAGGCCCACTCTTACATGACCTCCCAGAGCAATTCCCAGCATGGTGGTGACAATCTGGTTCTTTCCCACACCGGAAATATTCCATTCGGAACCTTCCGGCAGCATGTTAATCAGATATGCCAGCTGCGCCACATCGGCTTCCTGGGCACCTTTCAGTCCCATGATGAAGTTGAAATACAACGGTTCCTTCAGCAGACCCTTCTTTTTCAGGTCTTTCGCTGCCAGAATCATAGCGGTATCGAAGATTTCCAGCTCTGGTTTGATGTTCTTCTCTGCCATCATGGCTGCAAGCTTCTCCACCACATCCGGTGCGTTGGCATAGATGCTGGTGGCGAAATTGCAGGAACTTGTGGTCAGACTGGCCATTTCCGGATTGAACCATAAGCCCTTACTTCTGTCTTCAAACTCTACACCCGCACGGCCACCGGTGGATATCTGCACAATCAGTTCCGGTGCCTTTTCTTTAATCTTGTCATGGATTTCTTTAAAGATGGCAGCATCATGGGTGTTCTTGCCATCCGGGGTTCTTGCATGTACATGAACTACGGAAGCACCCGCCTTATAGCAGGCCAGGGCGTCAGCCGCCAGCTCATCAGGAGTAATCGGTACGTAGGGATTTTGCTCCTTGGTCGGCAGGGATCCCACCAGAGCCGCCGTTATAATCAGTTTTTTCATTTCTTTCACCTTCTCCTGCAACTAATCAATCATACGGCCGCCCTCGATATATAGAGCGTGTCCGGTAATATAGCTGGCCAAATCCGAACAAAGGAAGAGTGCAGGTCCAACCATTTCTTCCACTTCGCCGAATCTTCCCATTGGAATCTTGGAAAGCAGTTCATTGTATTTCACCGGATCGTTCAACAGGTTGGCAGTCTGGTTTGTTCTGACATAACCCGGGCCAATTGCATTGACACGGATACCATATGGTGCCCACTCGTGGGCCATAACCTTGGTCAGCTGAACGATTCCGCCCTTGGTTGCCGCATACGGTGCCAGATTGCAGTGACCTCTTGCTGCCGATACGGATGCCGTATTTACAATACTGCCGAAGCCCTGCTGAATCATTTTCTTTCCCACAGCCTGTGCCATGAAGAAAATTCCCTTTAAATTTACGGAATTGATTTTATCCCATTCCGTTTCCGTGAATTCAATCACCGGCTTTCGGATATTCATTCCTGCATGATTCATGAGAATATCAATTCTGCCGTATTTTTCAAATATATAGTCAACCTGCTTATTTACTGCGTCCACATCGGTAACGTCCAGTACTAAAGGCATGCTGTCTCGCTTCAAATCTCCCAGGTCGGAAACCACTTTTTCTACTTCCTCGCTGTACAGTCCGATTGCCACGATGGTCGCACCGCACTCTGCAAAGCCTTTCACCATGGCACTTCCGATGCTTCCGCCGGCGCCGGTAATTACCACAACTTTACCTTCATAATTTAATGCATTCCTGTAATCCATTCTGTCAGCCTCCTTCGATGTACGGTCTATTTACTTTCTCTATATAAAGCAAAGGGTGTGCCAACTTGCAGAAATAAAAAAAATAAAGATTCCTGATAATACAAGAACCTTTATTTTTCAACATTTTCCGCTATTTCTTCGCTAAGAAAAACTAATCTGAATTTGTGTATGTATTTTCACATTCATTCTAATATTTTAGAACTTTTTCTTTTCATCATAAATAGTACTGTATTTTTCGGCGTTTCTAAGCATTCTGAAATTTTAGAATACTTTCCAATTATTTAGAATCATTTATGATGTTATACAGGGTTGCAAGGGATATTCCCAGCATTTTGGCGATTTCCTTTTTCGCTGCAAGGCTGTCTCCAAACTGCTCCAGATAATTATTTACAATGGTCTTTTCATACTGGCTGACCATCTCTTTTAATGTGGCACCCATTTTCAGTTCGTAGGAGCCAGCCGAAATATGCTTCGGCAGATCATCCGGAGTAATGAGTTTCTCGTCATCCTGGAAGCTGCAGGTAAACTCCATAACATTTTTTAATTCACGGACATTACCCGGCCAGTCGTAGCTTTGCAAAGATTCAATGGCTGCCTGAGAAATCCGAATATGCTTATGTGAAGTGCGGTTAAACTCTTCTAATGTACTGTATATAAACTCCGGGATATCCTGACGCCGCTCTCTTAAAGGCGGAATTTCCATTGGGAATACCGCAATTCGGTAATACAAGTCCAGTCGGAATTCTCCGTCAGCAACCAGCTTCCACAGATCCTTATTGGTTGCAGCAATAATCCGGACATCGGTAGAAACTTCTTTTTCACTGCCCACTTTTCGGATTCTGCCTTCTTCCAGTACACGCAGCAGTTTGGACTGCAGTGTCAGCGGAATCTCCCCAACTTCGTCCAGAAACAGAGTTCCGCCCTGCGCCAGTTCGAAGAGGCCCATCTTACCTTCCTTCTTTGCGCCGGTGAAGGCACCTGTGGCATAACCGAAGAATTCGCTCTCCCACAGTGCCTCAGGGATGGCGGAACAGTTCACCGCAATGAACGGTCCCTGGCTTCGGTTGCTGCTGTTGTGGATGGACTGGGCCAGAACTTCCTTCCCTACTCCGCTTTCTCCGGTTATGAGAATGCTGCCTTCGCTTACAGCAATTCTCCGGGCAGTCTCAATCAGATCCTTCAGACCTCCGTTTTCACCCATGACCTTATCAAACATGTAGCGGGTGAAGTTGGAGTTTTCCGCTTCTCCGTAGTACCGTTCCTTACGGCGGATTTCTGCCATTTCATCAATCAGACTCTGCAGAACATCCGCTTCTTTCACCACGCACAGCCCACCAATCAGCTGGTCATTTTCGATAAGAGGGATCAGGCTGGTAAATGACTCCACACCATCCTGCACACGTCTTTTATTATAGATTGGCTCCATATTTTCCAGAGCCACATGCAGCTGAGAATGGCTCCGTACATTTCTGAGAAGTTTGCCAATGAGCTGTTCTTCCTTTAGTCCGCTGAATTTCAAAAAAGCAGGATTTACATATGTAACAACAGTCTCCGGATCCGTAAGAATAATTCCATTATCCATTGCATCCAGGATTTTTCTGGTGTCTTCTGAAATATTAAGCATCACACTTTGCCTCCAATTCTCCGTTACCCCGTTTGATATTTGCCTGTAGTATATCATAAAAAAGCAAATTGTGTCTAAAAAAATTCTTATACCTTGTCCGAATTACTTCTATCCGCTGATATACAATATTCGACATGGAAATATACATGTCTATTCATAGAATTATGATTTTTCTTACATGTCAAACTTAAGAATGTACGCCTTTTTAAAGTTTTTCACCTCATAGGCGTACAGGCAGGCCACGAAACAGGTATTTCACCGCCGTTAAACCTTACATTTGGGAAACATATTGTAATTCCAGAGCAAATTTCGAAAGGATTCCCTATGTAATTCCATGCATAAATGTAAACTAGTACCCATAAATGAGACACGCATAATTTAAATTAAGGGTGTTCATACCCCCAGCGTGACACAAAATAAGAGTGTTTTTAAGGTATTAGTATTGCTTGTACCCAAGATTGAGACACACTTGCTTCGGAAACTGTG
>JAFYKS010000293.1 GCA_017537495.1 Bacillota bacterium
CACAGTTTCCGAAGCAAGTGTGTCTCAATCTTGGGTACAAGCAATACTAATACCTTAAAAACACTCTTATTTTGTGTCACGCTGGGGGTATGAACACCCTTAATTTAAATTATGCGTGTCTCATTTATGGGTACTAGTTTAAGTTGTGAATTGATTATTTTATACTCCAAAACCTACATACAGCCTTATTTGGAGTAACATATCTATGGAATACAGGCTTCAGCAACGGGTTTTCATATGTTGGCTGCTATGAAACGACTGATTTTGCATAGTGCAGATACTCCAATTACGGAAAAAACCGGTGTTTGGAGTATTTTCAGCTGAAAATCCGGAATCGCGGCAGGGAAACGAAAAAACTTATAAAATATTACAGACCGGACATAATAAGAAGAAAAAGGCAGGTGACATGTATGCGCAATTTTGGCGAGTGTGTTCTGATTTTTCTTCTTTTTTTCATGGCAGCAGTGGCGGTGCTGGAAATTGACCGTGTCTGCAGCCGGACTGCAGGCTACGGCGGAGATATTACAGCTTCTGCAGAATTTCTCGTTGAAAAAACAGGCGGTTTGGGGTAAAATATAAAGTTAGAAAAGTATGCCCATTTTCTGGGTGTTAAAAGCAATATATTTTACGAGAGGTAAACGATGGACTATCAGAAGTATATAAGAAATTTCAGCATTATTGCACACATTGACCACGGTAAATCTACCCTGGCCGACCGTATTATCGAAAAGACCGGTCTGGTTGCCCAGCGTGACATGAAGGAACAGTTCCTGGATAACATGGAACTGGAACGTGAAAGAGGTATCACCATCAAGCTGCAGACCACCCGCCTGGTGTTCCAGTCCAAGGATGGAAATGAATATATCCTCAACCTGATCGATACTCCGGGCCACGTGGACTTTACCTATGAAGTATCCCGAAGCCTGGCTGCCTGCGAAGGTGCTGTTCTGGTTGTAGACTCCACTCAGGGGGTTGAAGCCCAGACCATGGCCAACGTATATCTGGCGCTGGAGCAGGATCTGGAGATTTTGCCGTGCCTGAACAAAATCGACCTGGCAAGCTCCCGTCCGCAGGAAACAAAGGACGAAATCGAAGAAATGATTGGTATCGACGCACAGGATGCACCGCTGGTATCCGGTAAGGAAGGTATCGGTATCGAAGATCTGCTGGAAGAAGTGGTAAAGCGTTTCCCTGCACCGGACGGAGATCCTGAGGGCAAGCTGAAGGCCCTGATTTTCGACTCCGTATACGATAACTACAAAGGTGTAGTTATTTATACCAGAGTTATGGACGGTGAAGTGAAGGTGGGCGATATGATCCGCCTGATGAATACAAAGAAGAAATACGAAGTGACCGAAGTAGGGGTAATGGCACCTGGCCACGTACCAACCAAATCCTTAAGAGCCGGCGAAGTAGGCTATATCTGCGCATCCATCAAGCAGGTAGCTGACGCACGCGTAGGGGATACCATCACTTTAGATAAGAATCCGACAGAAGAACCGCTGCCTGGCTATAAGAAAGTACAGTCCATGGTATACTGCGGTATCTACCCTGCAGAAGGTGAAAAGTACGAAGGTGTTAAGGACGCACTGGAAAAGCTGCAGGTAAACGACGCAGCCTTCCTGTTTGAACCGGAAACTTCCCAGGCACTGGGCTTTGGTTTCCGCTGCGGTTTCCTGGGCCTGCTGCACATGGAAATCATCGTGGAACGTCTGGAAAGAGAATTCGGCCTGGCCGTTATTACCACATCCCCATCCGTAGTATATAAGGTTGTCATGAACGACGGCACGGAAGAAATGATTCAGAATCCTACCAACCTGCCGGATCTGACTCTGATCAAGCATATCGAAGAACCGATTGTTAAGGCAGACATCATGATTCCGAAGGAATACGTAGGTGCTATCATGGAACTCTGTCAGGAACGCCGCGGCAACATGATTCACATGGAATACATCACCGAAACCAGAGTTCAGCTCCACTACGAAATGCCGCTGAACGAAGTAATCTATGACTTCTTTGACGCACTGAAATCCAAGACCAGAGGCTACGGCTCCCTGGACTATGAATTCATCCGTTACCAGAAGTCTCAGCTGGTAAAGCTGGACGTGCTGCTGAACAAAGACCTGGTGGACGCATTCTCCATGATCGTTCACGAATCCAAGGCTTACAACCGCGGCCGCTTCGTATGCCAGAAGCTGAAGGATATCATTCCGATGCATCAGTTCGAAGTTCCGATTCAGGCTGCCATCGGTCAGAAGGTTATCGCCCGTGAAACCGTAAAGGCATTCCGTAAGGACGTTATCGCCAAGTGTTACGGCGGTGACATTTCCCGTAAGAAGAAGCTGCTGGAAAAGCAGAAGGAAGGTAAGAAGCGTATGCGTCAGTTCGGTACTGTAGAAGTACCGCAGGAAGCATTTACCGCAGTTCTGAAGTATGATGAAAACAAATAATCTGGGATTGTACATACACATCCCCTTCTGTCTTAAGAAGTGCCACTACTGCGATTTTTATTCGGAGGCAGGGACGGACTCTGCCCTCCGTGCAAAATACGTAGATTCTCTCTGCTCCGAAATCGCCTGGTATGGCGGCAGGCTGGGACTCACGTCAGAAGATGGCGGCCGTCTGGTGGACACGGTGTTCATTGGCGGCGGTACTCCGAGCATTCTGGATGCAGAGCAGACTGTGCGCATTGTTTCGACAATTTTCAGGCACTTCCGAGTTGCGGAAGATGCGGAAATCTCCATGGAGTGCAATCCGGCCACACTGACAGCTGAAAAGCTGGCAGCTTACCGAAAGGCCGGTATCAACCGCCTAAGCATGGGTGTTCAGTCCATGGAACCATTGGTTCTGTCAATTATGGGACGTGCCCACGGGCCGGAGGACGTCATCAGCAATGTGAAGCTGGCACGGGAAGCGGGATTCGATAATATCAACCTGGATGTCATGTTCGGTGTACCCGGACAGGATATGGAAATATGGAAAGACACGGTGCATAAGGTTCTGGCTCTGGAACCGGAGCACCTTTCCTTTTACAGCCTGGAACTGGCAGAAGGAACAGAGTTCTACAGAAGACTGGCAAGCGGCCAGCTGAAGGAAACTGCACCGGAGAAAGACCGGGAAATGTATCACTGGATGCTGGAAACCCTGGACGGCTGCGGATATGAACATTATGAAATATCCAATGCTGCCAAACCGGGGCGCCGGTGCCGCCACAACCTGAAATACTGGAACCTGGAGGACTATCTGGGCCTTGGTGCTGCGGCTCATTCGTTCATCGCAGATAAGCGATTTTCCAATCCGGAAGATGTGTCGAAATATGTCGATTCCTGGCAGACGGGAAATCCGGCAGTGGTCTGGCACCAGAAAAATACCTGGGAAGACAGCCTCACTGACTATATTTTCACAGCACTGCGGAAGACAGAAGGCATCGGAAAGAGAGATTTTGCAGAAAGATTCGGCAGAGAGTTCTGGGACGTATTTGCGGACCGAAGAGCCGAATTTGAAGAATATATGGCTGCAGGAGATGCAGCAGAAGATATTGATGCGGTGCGCATTACCCGTAAGGGCATGGACATCGCCAGCGAATTGATTGCGCTGTTTCTATAATCGAACCTGTTATAAGGAGGTCAGTATGAAGAAGTATATCATGGCACTGGATCAGGGAACCACCAGCTCCAGATGCATCATCTATGACAAGAAAGGTGAGATGGTCA
>JAFYKS010000294.1 GCA_017537495.1 Bacillota bacterium
GGCTGTATATTTGTCAATTATGTCTATATTCTATTTAGATCAAGTCAGAACCGGACTACATCATTGGCATTCCGCCACCCATGCCGCCCATCTGGCCGGCCATAGCTGCAGCATTCGGATCTTCTGCGTCTGTTACGCAAGCCTCTGTTGTCAGCAGCATTGCGGATGCAGAAGCAGCGTTCTGCAGAGCAGATCTTGTAACCTTAGCAGGGTCAACGATACCTGCTTCGATCATGTTCATATATTCTTCAGTGAAAGCGTTGAATCCGATGCCGGCTTCACTTGCCAGAACCTTAGCAACTACTACGCTGCCTTCGAATCCTGCATTCTCAGCGATCTGTCTAACCGGTTCTTCCAGAGCTCTCTGGATGATAGATGCACCAGTCTTTTCGTCGCCAGCCAGGCCTTTCACATATTTTGCAACTGCAGGGATAGTGTTAGCCAGAGCTACACCACCGCCGGAAACGATACCCTCTTCAACTGCTGCCTTAGTAGCATTCAGAGCATCTTCGATTCTCAGTTTTCTTTCTTTCAGCTCAGTTTCTGTAGCTGCACCAACCTGGATCACAGCAACGCCGCCTGCCAGTTTAGCCAGTCTTTCCTGAGTCTTTTCTTTGTCAAATTCGGAAGTAGTTTCTTCTACCAGAACTTTCAGCTGGTTAACTCTTGCCTGAATCATTTCAGGGTTTCCTGCACCGTCAACGATTACAGTGGATTCCTTGTCAACCTTAACTGTGCCTGCTGTACCCAGCATAGGCAGAGTAGCAGCCTTCAGGTCGTATCCCAGTTCTTCGGAGATAACAGTACCGCCAGTCAGGATAGCGATATCTTCCATCATAGCCTTTCTTCTGTCACCGAATCCAGGAGCCTTAACTGCAACGCAGTCCAGAGTTCCCTTTAATTTGTTTACAACCAGAGTTGCCAGCGCTTCGCCTTCCAGATCTTCACAGATAATCAGCAGTTTTCTGCCTGTCTGCAGTACCTGTTCCAGAATTGGCAGCAGGTCCTGAATCTGGGAGATTTTCTTATCTGTCAGCAGGATGTATGGGTTCTGCAGAACAGCTTCCATTTTTTCCAGATCTGTGGACATGTATGGTGACAGATATCCTCTGTCGAACTGCATACCTTCAACAACTTCCAGAGTTGTGCCCATGGATTTAGCTTCTTCAACAGTGATTACACCGTCTTTGCCCACTTTATCCATAGCCTCTGCGATCAGCTGACCGATGTTTTCATCAGCAGCGGATACTGCAGCAACCTGAGCGATGCTTTCTTTTGTTTCAACTTCTTTAGACAGTTTCTGGATTTCTTCAACTGCAACATCTACAGCTCCCTGGATACCTCTTTTCAGTACCATTGGGTTAGCTCCTGCTGCAACGTGTTTGAAACCTTCTTTGATGATGATCTGTGCCAGCAGAGTTGCTGTTGTTGTACCGTCGCCGGCTACATCATTAGTCTTTGTAGCAACTTCCTTAACCAGCTGTGCACCCATGTTCTCAACTGCGTCTTCCAGCTCGATTTCTCTTGCGATAGAAACACCGTCGTTAGTGATCAGCGGTGTGCCGAATTTTCTGTCCAGCAGAACATTGCGGCCCTTTGGTCCCAGCGTGATTTTTACTGTGTTAGCCAGTTTATCTACGCCGGCCTGTAATTTTCTTCTGGCTTCTTCGCCGTAAAATAATTCTTTTGCCATTATAATCCCCTTACCTTTCGATTATGCCATAATTGCCAGGATGTCTCTCTGGCTGATGATAATATAGTCCATTCCGTCGTATTTCACATCTGTACCTGCGTACTGTGCGAAAATAACTTTATCTCCAACGCTTACTTCGATTTTTTCATCTTCAGTTCCAGGACCTACTGCTACTACCTCTGCCATGTTTGGCACTTCCTTCGCCTGTCCTGTTAAAATCAGACCGCTTGCTGTTTTTTCAACTGCTTCGATCTTTTTGATTACTACTCTGCTTCCTAATGGTTTGATTCCAAAGCTCATTATTAATTCCTCCATACTAATTTTCTAATCCATTTACCCATAGATTAGCACTCTGCTAACGAGAGTGCTAAATATAGTTTACTTACTATATATGTTATTGTCAACCGCTTTTTTCCAGCTACTTTTCACTATTTTTCTCTCTTACATAGTAGAACAAATACTGCTGCGCAAAACCGCCATATTCGCCAAAATTCTCCACTGCAAAGGCTGCCATTTCCTTAGGGGAAGTGAGTCCGTACTCCTCTTCCATTACCCTCTTCATCCATACATCCAGCGGGAAGCTGTCATACTTGCCAAGAGCAAACAGCATGATACAGTTAGCGACTTTCGGCCCTACTCCATGGAATCCTGTAATGTATTCATATGCTTCTTTGGAAGTGGTACCCGGTCCAACCACACCGTTCAATACTTCCAGACCTTCTTCACATACTTTTTTTGCAGTCTCTATGAGATACTTTGCACGGTAGCCCAGCCTGCATACAGCCAGATCTTCCTCAGTAAGCGCTGCAAGCACTTCCGGAGACGGCAGGCTGTAATATTCTCGTCCCCCATATACTCCGGCACATTCGCCAAAGTTGACACTCAATGTTTCGATACATTTCTTGATACGCGGGATATGATTATTCTGAGATATTATAAACGAAAGAAGCGTTTCCCACGGCTCCTGCTGCAGCAGCCTGATCCCTTCTCCGTATCCAATTGCGGTTTTCATCACTGGATCAGCAGCCAGCTGTTTCTTAATATCTGCATAGTCACGGTCCAGGTCAAGATACCCGTGCCAGAACGAATCAAATTCCTCTTCTGTGACATTTGTGAGTATCAGCTTTCCATCGGTCCCACCTGCCTCAAAAGGTTCAAATTGTATATTGGCGATATGACCGCCGGCTACACCTGTGTAACTGCCGTCATCCTGCTTTTCCC
>JAFYKS010000295.1 GCA_017537495.1 Bacillota bacterium
ATTAAGCGTTAGCCATCTGCTTAGCTACTTCTTCAGCAAAGTTTTCTTCTTTCTTTTCGATACCTTCGCCTACTTCGAATCTTACTACCTTAGCGATAGAAAGTTCCTTGCTTACAGTTCCCAGGTACTGAGCAACAGTCTGCTTACCGTCTTCAGCTCTTACATATGTCTGGTCTAACAGACAGATGTCCTTTAACTGCTTGGAAACTCTACCGTCAACCAGACCTGTGAAGATCTTGTTTCCGGAGATTTCTGCCTTATCAGCAACAGCCAGTCCAGCTAACTTAGCCTTAGCATCTTCAGATAAGAAGTTAGGTAAGTAGTTGAAGTTGAAGCCCTTGTCTGCTCTCTTTTCTGCTAAGATTGCAGTGTCTTCTTCGCTCCAAACACCGGCAACAGCCTTGTCTAATAAAGCGTTTAAGATTGGCTTAGGCAGTGTGAATGGATCGTTTAAAGCAGATTCTAAAGTGATGTCGTGCATCTTAACCAGTTCTTCAGCGGAAATGTCATTTCTGCTTACGTACTGTGGGTTCATTGCAGCAACCTGCATTGCAACGTTTGTTAAAGCTTCCTTAACAGCGTCTGTAGCTTCTCCGTTACCTGCAACGATAGCACCGATTCTGCCGCCGCCGTGAACGTAGGAAGTAACAACATCAGCAGTTACCTTTTCCAGTCTTCTTACAGACAGGTTTTCACCGATCTTTGCGATCTTAGCAGTTAATACGTCAGCTACAGTACCTTCTTCCATGGACATAGCCTTGAAAGCTTCGATATCAGTAGTTTCAGCAGTTAATGCCAGCTTTGCCAGATCTTCTACGAACTGTACGAATTCTTCGTTCTTGGAAACGAAGTCTGTTTCAGAGTTAACTTCAACGATAGCAGCAGTCTTGCCGTCTGCAGCGAAAGCGATCTTTACCAGACCTTCAGCAGCGATTCTGCCAGCCTTCTTAGCAGCCTTTGCCAGACCCTTTTCTCTTAAATAATCAACTGCAGCTTCAATGTTGCCGTCAGTTTCAACCAGCGCCTTCTTGCAGTCCATCATGCCAGCGCCTGTCATTTCTCTTAACTCTTTTACTAATGCAGCAGTTACAGCCATTTTCGAGTCCTCCTAAATTATTCTTCAGTAGCTTCTACAGCTTCTTCAGTAGTACCTTCGTCAAAGCTTTCGCCCTGGTTAGCTTCGATGATAGCGTCAGCCATTCTGCCAGCGATCAGCTTAACAGCTCTGATAGCGTCATCGTTTGCTGGGATTACGTAGTCAACATCGTCTGGGTCACAGTTAGTGTCAACAATACCGATGATAGGAATGCCCAGAATTCTAGCTTCCTTAACAGCGATTCTTTCCTTCTTAGGGTCTACGATGAACAGTGCGCCAGGCATGCCCTTCATATCCTTCATACCGCCCAGGTACTTTTCCAGCTTTTCCATTTCGCCCTTCAGCTTGGTTACTTCCTTCTTGGACAGCTTTTCGAAAGTGCCATCTTCTTCCATAGTCTTGATAGCGTTCAGTCTAGCAATTCTGGTGTTGATAGTCTTGTGGTTAGTCAGCATACCACCCAGCCATCTTTCGGATACGAAGAACTGACCGCATCTTCTAGCTTCGTCCATGATAGCCTGCTGAGCCTGCTTCTTGGTACCTACGAACAGAACTGGCTTGCCAGTAGCTGCAACTTCCTTCATGAAGTCGTAAGCTTCGTCGATCTTCTTTACAGTCTTCTGTAAGTCGATGATGTAAATACCGTTTCTTTCAGTGAAGATGTAAGGAGCCATCTTAGGGTTCCATCTTCTTGTCTGGTGACCAAAGTGTACACCAGCTTCGAGTAACTGTTTCATAGAAATTACTGCCATTTTTAAATTCCTCCTGGTTTTTGAACTTCCACCCATTGTCTTTTTTACCACTTGCAGCTTTTCCTCCTTCTTTTCAGGGCAAAGCTTACTTGCACCCTTATGTCAGGGAATCGTGGCAACCTCATTTTCATGGGTGTGTAAAATAATATTGATAGTATGTGTCCTTATGACACACCCCAAATACTATACTACAAACCCGCTCCAATTGCAAGTTTTTTCTTCAAAAAATGTTGGAAATTACAGAAGTTTTTTCAGGTATGCAGTGTAATACTGCTTCGCCCGGATAAAGCTGTCTCTCCCCATGAGAATCGGCTCCCCGTTGGTCATATAAATATGCTGTTCTTCCATCCGCAGAACCTTATCCAGGTTGATAATGCATCCTCTCAGGCAGGCAAAAAATCTTCGGTCCAGTACCTGCGAAACCTGTTCCAGTTTCCCGTAATATTCATAAATTTCTCTGTCAGTCACAATCATAATCTTGCGGGATTTCCTCATTATATATACAATTTCGGCCGGCAAAATCTTCCGTACGCAGTTTTTCGTCACCAGCGGGACATATTTTTCCATGGAACTGTCTCCTTCTCTTATTATGTATAGGTGTGTTGATTTCTATTCTAACATGTAAATTTCTTCCTGTTTTCTTTTTTTCTCGTCACGTTCCTGCCTAATCTGCCAAAATTCGACAATTCCTTCTCTTTTTCCATTCCATTTGTGTGAATTTTTCCGATTTCCTTCCCTGAAACAGAAATTGTGCTGGCGCAGTGACACAAAGTGTGTTAAAATGTTGCTGATTTTATTTGTAAAACGAACTGGAGGATTCATCGAATGTTTGAAAAAGTATATAGAACCATGTTATGGGTTGGTATTTTCTTCGCCTGCCTGTACTTCCCGACCAGAATCAGCATTTTCGGCTTCATTGGAGGAGTAATTATCTTCATTCTGGCCATCATTACCGTAATTCATGACTACAAGCACGGCACAATGCCGTTCCAGAAGCAGCGTGAATTTCTCCGTGAGCAGGGTCTTTCTCTGAGAAAATCTGATATCAAGAGAAATACGCAGAAAAAAGAAATCGCGGATCCTCATGCAGGAATGAAGCGTGTAAAGAAGAGAGATATCGATAATAAGTAAAAGAAATAGGACGCAGTCAGGAGTGGCTGCGCCTTTTTTTAACCATAAACAGGAGGTAGAAATATGAACAGACAGCAGATCAGAGAACTGACAGATAAAATTTATCCTGAGGTAGTGAGAATCCGCCGCCATTTCCATGAAAATGCGGAAGTCAGCGAGCATGAGGAAGAAACCTGCCAGTATATTCTGGACTATCTGAATGCAGAAGGGATTGAATGCCGACGCATCGCCAGAAACGGTGTGTCTGCCACCGTATACGGAAACGGTCAGTCCGAAAAGACCATCGGCATCCGGGCCGATATCGATGCTTTGCCGATTACAGAAAAAACAGGTCTGCCTTTCGCTTCAAAACGGCCAGGAGCCATGCATGCCTGCGGCCATGATATGCATGCTGCCATTCTGCTTGGATCTGCCATCGCGCTGAACCAGGTAAAGGAACAGCTGCCGGGCAATGTAAAGTTCTTCTTCCAGCCGGCAGAAGAAACCATCGGCGGCGCAGAACAGATGATAAAGGAAGGATGTCTGGAAAATCCAAAGGTGGACATCAGTCTGGCACTGCACATGGATGAGAAATATCCGGTAGGTCAGTTCAGCTTCCGCTACGGACCGATGTATGCATCTACCACAGAATTTGCAATCCATGTAAAAGGTACTGCCTGCCATGGTGCTCACCCTGACATGGGTGCTGATGCCATCATCATGGCCGGAAATCTGGTCAGTGCATTCCAGACTATCATCAGTCGGAATATGGATCCGACAGATCCGCTGGTCATCACCATCGGAACCATTCATGGCGGAACAGCAGAAAACATCGTAACCGGTGAAGTCACCATGACCGGTACGATCCGCAGCCTGAACCTGGAACACAGAGATTTTGCAAAGAAACGAATGTCGGAAATTGCAGACTCCATCACAGCCGCATACGGAGGAAGCTGTGACATCGAGTTCTTCGACAGCTACCCACCGCTGGTCAATGACAAACACCTTACAGATGTTATGACTGCACTGACGGAAGAAGAGTTCGGACCGGGAAGTGTGATTCTCCGTGACCGGGCAAGCATGGGTGCAGATGATTTCGCCTATTTCTGCCAGGCAGTGCCATCCACTTACTGGACTGTAGGCGCTGCCGTAGAGAAAGAAGAAGAC
>JAFYKS010000296.1 GCA_017537495.1 Bacillota bacterium
CATCTGCAGAATGGCATCCATGCCGGTACAGTGAACCGGTAAGACCACATCCATATCCAGCTGGGCAATTTCCTCCACAATCTTCCGGCGCATTTCCGGTGATGCAGGATACAGATGCATGCCTGCAATCAGACCTGCGATACGCTTGCCCGGCATCAGGCTCTGTACATGCCGCAGAGTCGGAACCACACCGCGGTGGCTGCATCCGGAGAATATATAAAGGCCTGCTTCTTCTTCCACTACGATAACCTGTTCGTGGCTCATGGTATCCGGTATCAGTTCAAAACTTCCATCTTCCTTTTCCAGACGGCGCCAGAACTGCTCTGTGGCAGGATAACCTTCCAGATCCGGAATATCGCCAATCAGAGTCACATTGTCATATAACTTCACCATGCCGCCTGTAAACTGAATTCTCGGCCACACAGCTTCCATTTCATCTTCATTCCATCTGATGCTGCAGGCTTCCGTTTCCACCTCACCATCGGTTTCACCATAGGACACATAGAGAGCATCCCTGTGCAGATACACCGGTGCCTTTCTGTTAATCTTCACAAAAGACGGTACCCCGCCGGTATGGTCGAAATGGCCGTGGCTGATTACCAGAGCATCTACATCCGTCAGGTCCACACCCAGTGCCTCCGCATTATCCTTATAGAGATCAGTAAGCCCCGTATCCAGCAAAATCTTCTTTTCGGCACTTTCAATGAGAACAGACAGTCCCCACTCCGCCATACACTTTGAGTTCTCGGTCTTATTATCTAACAGAAACTGAAATTTCATTACCTTTCTCCTTCTTTTGCTTCTTCATAACACCAGACTGACATAAATCCTTCCGGCACCTGAAGTTTCTGAAACACCACTGTTTTTCCGTCCCATATCACATGTTCTGCCGGCCGTCCCTCAGAATTTACCAGCATAGGCCGCTTCCCGGACATACCGAAAAAGCCCAGACCCGTATATTTTGCCAGGGCTTCCCGCCGGGTCCAGAGTTCATAGAACCCCGAAAGACCGGCTTCCTTTATATATCGTCCTTCCTGCAGGGTAAAGAACCGGTCCGCCAGCCGCTCTGCTGCTGCCGGCCGCATCTCTTGCAGATCCAGTCCGCAGACACGGTCTGAAACCACGCAGGCCCAGTATCCGCCGCTGTGACTTACAGACACATGAACATCAGAAACAGCCTTCCCACTGTCAGCATAAACAATGAAAGGCTTTCCTTTTTCCGTCCGCTGAATATCCAGGTCTGTTTCTGCCAGCACCGGCAAAAACTGCTGCACCTGTCTTATCATCTCGTTTTCCCGAAGTTCTGCATCCACCGGGTCGGTAATGATTGCTGCCTGGTACATGGAACCTCCATTTCCATAAGTGATATTCCGGAATAATAAAAAGACACCTCTGCGGGTGTCTTTTTTATACCTTATTCTTCGGCTTTTTCTTCTTCGTCGCCTTTCAGACGTGCCAGCACCCGTTTGTAGCCGTCTGCACCGTAAAGCAGGCACTTGTTGATTCTGCTGATGGTCGCAGTAGACGCACTGGTGATGGATTCGATTTCGCTGTAGGTCTTTTTCTCGGAAAGAAGTTTCGCCACCTGAAGTCTCTGCGAAATAGAATGAATTTCGTTGATGGTGCAGATATCTTCAAAGAATCTGTAGCAGTCCTCTCTGTCTTCCAGCGTCAGTACTGCATCAAACAGCTGGTCAATGTCGTCTCTCTTCAGCTTGGATTCATATGCCATATTGCAAACTCCTTTCATATTCTACCGCTGTGCGGCTTTATAGCTTTCATACTATAAAGTATTATATCATTTTCAGGAGTTTACGTCAATCCAAATTAATCAAACTTGATTTCGTCCACCAGGAACTGAATTCGCTCCTGACCCTGCCATACCTGACATTCCAGTGTTCCCACCAGTTCCACAGGACGGCGGGCATGAACAGCCAGCCCGTAACGCTGCGCATCATTGAAAAGCACACACTGAATGCGGCGGCCGGAATGGCTCCATGCAAAGAACCTCATATGCTGCTCCGCATCACCCATATAGCGTATATCGTCCAGTGTCACGTTAGAAAGCTGGAACAGCGGTTTCGGATTGGAATTTCCGAACGGCGCCAGCATTTCCAGTTCTCTTGCAAAATCCACAGTCAGTTCTTCCAGATCCACATTCAGGTCAATGTCATACTGACGGCAGAATATATCCGGATTTTCCTGCTTAATTTCTTCCATGGAATCCAGCAGGCTCTGTTCCAGTTCCGGCAGATGTTCCTCCGGCATGAGGAATCCGCAGGCACCGGCATGGCCTCCGAATTTTTCGAAAAGATGCTCGTTCCTCTTCAGCAGTTCATACAGGTTTACACCGGCAATGCTGCGTCCGGTACCCTTCAGATACTTTTTCTCCTCACCGGACGGAGTCACCAGAACCGCCGGACGGTAATAAGTTTCCTTCAGTTTACCGGCTACAATTCCGGCAATTCCCTCATGTGCATCCTCAGAACGGATCAGGATGAAGTCCTTTACTTCCTGAAGATTTTCCACACAGCTGCGGAAAGTATCCTGCTGCAGTTTCTTTCGCTGAATATTCTGATTTACCAGTGTAGCTACCTTTTCATCCAGAGCATCACTCGCAGCAGCATCTTCCGGTTCTTCTGCACAGCGCAGCAGTTCCACTGCCATGGAGGCATCTTCGATACGTCCGGAAGCATTCAGATGGGGCACGATAATATAGCTGATGTTTTCGGAAGTGATTTTGCCCGGCGTCAGGGATACCGCATCAATAAGGCGCGCAAGCCCCGTACGCTGGCAGCGGTTCAAAATCCGAAGGCCAAACTTTACGATGGTACGGTTTTCATCCACCAGAGGCATGATATCGCCTACCGTACCGATAGCCACAAGGTCGAGAACCTCGTTGATTACGGATTTTGGCAGGTCCGCACGCTGCTGAATAGCCTGCGCTACTTTGAACGCTACGCCGCATCCCGCCAGACTCTTAAACGGATACGGACATCCCGGCTGTTTCGGATTGATAACCAGACAGTCGGCAATGGTGTCCGTAACATTATGATGGTCTGTAACCAGTACTTTCATACCAAGCTGCTTGGCATACTCCACTTCATCATAGGAGACGCTGCCGCAGTCCACGGTGACGATCAAATCCACGCCACGTTCAGCAATCTGCTGAATGGCATCCATGTTCAGGCCGTATCCCTCCTCAAAACGGGAAGGAATGTAGTAATCCACCTGGCCAGGATCGGTAATATGACGCAGCACACTGAGCATCAACGTAGTGGATGTAATACCATCAGCATCGTAGTCACCATAAATACAGATCCTGGAGCCCTTTACGGCTTCCTCCAGAATGAGAGAAACCCCTTCCTCCATGTTTTTCAAAAGAAAAGGGTCATAAGTCCTGCGGGGACTTGGGGACAGGAATTCCACGATGTCTTCCTGTTCCTGAATTCCCCGCTTATGTAACAGTTTTATAATTGTATTACTAATCTGCATGTTCTTATCCCTGAATATAGGTCAGCGGATCCACGATGGTACCGTTTTCACGGACTTCCACATGGAGGTGATTACCGGTAGATGTACCAGTTGTGCCGACCAGAGCAATAACCTGTCCCTGCTTTACAGTCTGTCCTACGCTGACAAGAAGCTTGGAACAGTGAGCATACAGGGAAACCACACCGCCGCCATGGTCAATCATGACACACTGGCCGTAACCGCCGTACCACGGCTGTGCCTGAGACAGAATGACCTTACCGTCACCCATAGCCAGGATGTTGGCCCCGCCGCTGGCGGAAATATCCATACCGCTGTGGTACTTCCAAACCTTATATACCGGATGAATACGGTAACCTGCATAGGAAGTGATATAATGGCTGCTTGGAACCGGCCAGATGAACACGCCGCCCACATAAGGGCTGCTTGCATCGACCATCTGCTTCAGCTTGGCTTCCAGTGCCTTTGCTTCTTCCAGCAGTTCATCTTCTTTTTCTTCCAGTGTCTTCTTCTTTGCGTTCAGTTCCACTTCCTTCGCCGCAGCTTCTTCCTTCTGCGCAGCAAGGCGGACCTTCTTTTCCTTCAGTTCCTTACGGATTACTTCCAGCTCTTCGTGTTCTTTCTGCAGAGTTTTCATGACTTCCACGTCATTTTCATAGATTCTCTGAATCATATCCATGTTGGACAGGAATTCAGAAACACTGCCCGAACCCAGAAGAACATCCACGAATCCTACAGAACCGTTCTTGTACATAACACGCAGACGTTCATTGAGCCCTTCTTCTCTCTTCTGCATATCTTTCTTCTTCTTCTCAATCTTTTTTTCCGTGCTGGTGATTTCAGAAGCAGTATTCTTGATATTGGCATTGAGAGTATTCACAGTAGCCTGCATGGTCTTGATGTCGGAAGCAACCTTTGCCAGATCATTCTTCACCTGGTCCTTCTGGTCCTCCACATCATCCAGCTCATTCTGCACATCGCTGATGGTCTGGCTGGCATATACATAAGACGCGCTGCTCATGGTAAATACCAGTGCAGCACTGAGAACCAGCGCCATAACCTTGCGTCGGCGTGTAATAAACTCCGTTAACTTCTTCATTCTCAAAATCTCCCTTTCGATTTAGGTATCCAGGAATCTGCGCATGGATACGATGCTTCCCCATGCACCGATGCTCATGCCCAGAGCCAGGAAAATGATAACCATATTTCCTGTCAGATAGCTCACCGGAATCAGCGGGCAGGACACAATAGCCAGAACCTGAGATCCGATGGTAGATACGATTTTGCCGTAAACGGCTGTAATTACAGCGGTGGACACCAGAGAAGCCATCAGACCGATCAGAATCCCTTCTGCCAGGAACGGTCCGCGGATAAACCAGTTGGTCGCACCGATATATTTCATGATTTCGATTTCCTTCGCACGGGCAAATACAGTCAGCTTAACCGTATTGGAAACCACGACTACAGAAACCACTACCAGGAAGCCCATAATAACCAGAGCTGCCATCTGAAGGAAGTCAGTTACTTCAGTGAGCTTTTCTACAGTTTCCTGATAGTACTGAATATCCTCCACGCCCTCGAAGCTTCCTGCAAAATCTGCAACCGCTCCGGCCTGCTCCAGTGTGTCCACGGTAATCAGAATGGAACTTGGCAGAGGGTTTTCTCCCAGGGAATCCAACAGATATCCGCTTTCACCCCAGCGTTCTTTCATAATCTCCAGAGCTTCTGCTTCTGTACGGTAAGTTACGTCTGTAACACCGTCCATGGCCTTTACCTGTGCCATAATCTTCATGGTCTGTTCCTGGGTAGTTTCATCCAGCAGGAACACTTCAATCTGGTCATAATCCTGCTTCACAGCTTCTGTAAACAGATTAATGTTTACGGTGATAACAAAGAAGAGTCCCAGAATCAGCAGCATCGCTGTGATAGAGAAAATAGATGCCAGGCTCATGCCCCGGTTACGGAAAATCTGCTTGAAGCCCTGCTTCAGATTGTATGTCATACTGCTAAGCATCGGCTTCACCTCCTCTGAATCCATAGGAACCGGACTCATCACGGACAATATGTCCGGATTCAATGGCAATAACACGCTTCTTCATCTGGTCTACGATATCCTTGGCATGGGTTACCATAACGATGGTAGTGCCTCGCAGATTGATCTGCTCCAGCAGGTCCATAATTTCCCATGCAGTATCCGGGTCCAGGTTCCCGGTAGGTTCGTCAGCAATCAGCACAGTCGGATTGTTAACGATGGCACGGGCAATGGCCACACGCTGCTGTTCCCCTGCGGAAAGCTCGTCCGGATACTTGTGTGCCTTATCGCTGATGCCCACCAGACTGAGAATCTGAGGCACCTGCTTACGGATCTGACGCGGTGTCTTATGAATGACTTCCATAGCAAAAGCCACATTCTCGAATACAGTCTTTTTCGGCAGCAGACGGAAATCCTGGAACACAGTGCCCAGACGTCTTCTGTACTGCGGAATCTTACGGTTGGAGAGTTCAGTCACTACCTGGCCTGCCACCATGATGCTGCCCACGTCCGCATCGATATCCTTTAAGATCAGATTTATAAAGGTGGACTTGCCGGCGCCGCTGGGACCAACCAGAAAGACGAAATCACCTTTTTTAATATGTACACTTACGTTGTCCAGACCTACGTTGGACTTGTAAGTTTTCGTTACGTTCTCAAAACGAATCATCTTTTTCCCCTCGCAAAATATTTACTCACGGCGCCTCTCTCCGCACCGTACGCAGAGCAATACAGACCGTTTTCGACCTCATTTCGAATCATCCGG
>JAFYKS010000297.1 GCA_017537495.1 Bacillota bacterium
AGCATTTCGATCAGCTGGCCCAGAACTGGTTCGAACTTAACGCCGTACCAGTGGTCAGGATCGTCCTGAGTGTTCTTCATGCATGCCAGAGTGTAGTCACCGGCAATCTTGGCAGCTTCGATTTCAGTCTTGCCCTTCAGCAGTGCACCTACGAATGCGGAAGAGTAAACGTCGCCGGTACCGTGACAGCCCTTAGCCATCTTTTCGTGCTTGTAGTACTCGGTTACACCGTTCTTTCTTACGATGATGCCGGTGGTAGCTGCTTCATAGGAAACGCCGGTGAGAACGATATTCTTCAGTCCCATTGCTTCCAGTGCCTGCAGCAGGCCTTCGATATAAGCTTCATCATAAGTTTCCTTGTATTCATAACCAGTCATCATGCATGCTTCAGTGATGTTTGGCAGAATCAGGTCGCCAACCTTACACAGGTCAGCCATAGCACCTACGAATTCATCGTCAAAGCCTGGATACAGCGCACCGTTGTCAGCCATAGCTGGGTCGATGATGCGGATGCAGCCTTCTGCGCCCATGTTTTCTACGATATCCTTAACGTATGCAACCTGCTTGGTGGAACCCAGGTAACCGGTGTACATAGCATCGAAGGTGATGCCTTCCTTCTGCCAGTGCTTCTGGATTGCAGGAATGTCTTCGGTCAGGTCAGTGAAAGTGTAGCCGGAGAAACCAGCAGTGTGAGTGGACAGAACTGCGGAAGGGATGATTGCAGTTTCATGACCGCATGCAGACAGAATTGGCAGAGCAACGGTCAGGGAACACTGTCCCACGCAGGAAACGTCCTGAATTGTTAATACTTTTTTATAATCTTTAGCCATGATGGGCCTCCTTCTGACATTTGTGTAAATTTGATGTTAAGATTATAACACTGTTTTGTAATTATGAAAATATACATTTTGCGATAATTTAATAGGTACAGTTTGAGATTCAAATTAAAAACTGTACTGTTTACAATGTTGCAGTACAGTTTTTTGGGATTGTAATGAGTACAGTTTATCTGAACCGCGGAAGGATGAGACTTTCTGCGGTTTTTTCGTTTAAAAAAGAAACATTCCTAAAAATAGAAAATGGAGTCCTGAAAATGGGAAAACGTGAAGCTGATGGGAAAGGAAATATACCGTCAGTCTATTACAATATTTTTACATTGAAATATAAACGTTAAAAAATGCAAATGTATTTTGACAAATATTTTACACATTTGTTGTCATGTAAATTGCTCTATTTGTCAGCGTACGCAATATGTACAGATTCAACCAACGTTATTTTCAGTAATAGTTATTTTAGGAGGATTTTTTAATGGAAAAGAAATCTATCATGGCCAATTACCGTTTCCTGGCAATCATGCTGGGGGGTATGATCGCTGGTATGATTGTCGGCTGGTTCTTCCCTGAATTCGGTATGGCAATCAAGCCACTGGGTACTGTGTTCATCAACATGATGTTCTGCGTAGTAGTACCTCTGGTATTCGCTTCTATCTCCAGCTCTGTAGCTGGTATGCAGTCTAAGGAACGTGCTGGTAAGATCATGGGTACTACAATCGGTATCTTCGTTGTTACCGGTGCTATCGCTGCTGTAATCATGTTCGTAATTCTGAAGGTATTCCCACCTGTACTGGAACCATGGACTAACCTGGAATCCGAATCTATGGGTGAATATGCTTCTCTGTCCGACATGATCGTAAACTTCTTTACTGCTTCTGACTTCGTAGGTCTGCTGTCCCGTAAGGCTATGCTGCCTCTGATCGTATTCTCCATCCTGTTTGGTTTCTCCACCAACCTGGCTGGCGGTCCAGAAGGCCCTATCGCACAGTTCCTGGCTGCACTGTCCGAAGTAATGCTGAAGTTCGTAAAGATCATCACTTACTATGCACCAATCGCGTTCTTCGCAATCTTTGCTGACCTGGTAGCTAACTACGGTTCTGCAATCACTGAATCCTATGCTAGAGCAATGCTGGCATACTACCCTCTGTGTGTAGTATACATCTTCACAGCATTCCCTCTGTTCGCATGGTTCGGCGGCGGCAAGCACGGTATCAAGACCATGTTCAAGCACATTGCTCGTCCTGCAGTAACTTCCCTGGGTACTTGCTCTTCCGTAGCTACTATCCCTACTAACCTGGAAGTAGCTGAAGAAACTGGCGTAAGCAAGGACGTTGCTGAAATGGTAGTTCCTCTGGGCGCAACCATGCACATGGACGGTTCCTGCTTCTCCTGCGTACTGAAGATTATCTTCGTATGGGGCGTATTCGGTCAGGAAGTATCCTGGGCTTCTCTGCCTCTGATTGTACTGGTAGCAGTACTGTCTTCCGTAGGTATGTCCGGCGTTCCTGGCGGCGGCTACATTGGTGAGTACATCATCTGTTCCATCTTCTTCCCTACTCAGATTGAAGTTGCATTCCCTATCCTGGTTATGATCGGTAACCTGGTAGACCCACCTGCAACTATGATCAACTCCGCTGGTGACTACGTTGTAACTTACATCGTATCCAGATTCGTAGACGGTAAGGACTGGCTGGACAAGGCTCTGGCTAAGAAGGCTGGCAAGGCTGCATAAGCTGTCACCACTTTCTTATTAAAGTAACCAAATGAACTTTATCAGGCTGCAGTACATGGTTTGGTTGAGCCGTGGCTGCAGCCTGATACTTACAAACTCCTTAAATTTATGACGAAAACTGATTCATAACATGGCATATATTTTGCATTAAAATATATATTATATCGTTAATTAATGTCCAAGAGGAGGCATGTATATAAATGGAATTTTGTAAAATGAACGGCGCAGGAAACGACTTCATCATCGTAAACAACATGAATGGTGAAATCGCTTTCGACAAGTGGCCGGAAATTGTTAAATTATTATGTGAACGCCATATGTCCATCGGTGCCGATGGTTTTATGGTAGTGGAAAAGGCAGAAAGTGAAGATGCA
>JAFYKS010000298.1 GCA_017537495.1 Bacillota bacterium
CCTGAAGGACCTGCTCCAGCAGGCCATCGATGCACAGTCCGAATTTATCAGTTTCCATGACCTGCGTACGGGTACCGGACCAACTCACACCAACGTCATCTTTGACGTGGTGGTAAGCCAGGACTGCACCTTAAGCGAAGAGGAAATCCTCCGTTACTTCAACCAGAAGCTGGCGGAATACGACGAGACATTCCTTGCATCCGTGGAAATCGACCGATGCTATATCAAACTAAACAACTAATGCACTTCGACATAAAAACCCGCAGAAAAAAATCTGCGGGTTTTTTATTACGTCTTAAGCGAATGATTCTTCGGAATAAATTACTTTACGCCGTATTCTTTCTTCATTTCAGGAGACAGCTGATCCATCAGGTCATGTCTGCCGGTACCGGTGAAGATGGATGCAGTCATGATTACCAGCATTGCGAAGCAGTAGAAGCAGCAAGGGATAATCATAGCAGCAGTCAGAGGAGCAGTACTGTCAGCAGCGAAGCCCAGAGTGTAAATCATAGCTGGAGTCCAAGGCAGGCAGTATGCCAGAGTGTTGGACTGTGCGTCCATCAGGTTTGCAGTTCTGTAAGGGGAGATGCCATACTTCTTAGCCATTGGCTTAGCAAAGGAAGCACCAACAGTCAGAATTGCAGGAGCGTTCAGACCCATGATTGCAGACAGAACGATAACCATTACGGAGATGGTACCTTCTGCAGACTTAGGTCCCTTAGCAATTGCATTCAGCTTTTCCAGCAGCATTACGTCGCCGCCGCCAGCTCTCATTACACTGATGGAACCGAACAGCAGCAGCGCCAGGATACAAACCTGCAGCATGCTGCTGATACCAGTGTAGATAACACCGTCAACAGTTCTGTCCAGAGCTGCAGCATCACCATGTACAGCCAGTACAGCCGGAATAGTAGAATCGGAGTCAATCTGGATGAAGTCGAACATGCCGAATACGCATGCAACGATACAGCCCAGAACAGTACCGATTGTTGTAGCGATAATGATGTCACCAGTCTTGATTGCAATATAGATGGTAATTGCTACAGGAATCAGCATAACCAGGGTAACCGGATCGTATTCAAATACAGAGCCTTCTGTTGCAGCACCACCACCGGCAACCATGCCGTAAACGATTGTGCAGATGATAGTCACAGCACCTGCTGCCAGAGCATATTTCAGTCGGGATCTTACTACGCCAGGAACGTCGATGTCCTGAGAAGTAGCAGAACAGATAGTGGTATCAGATACAGGTGCCAGGTTGTCACCGAATGCAGCACCGGAGATGATAACACCAGCCAGCAGTGCAGGATTTGCACCCAGCGCAATACCCGCAGGATACAGAACACCCATACCAGCTGCGATAGTACCAAAACCAGTACCGGAAGCAGTTGCAAACAGTGCAGATGCCAGGAATGTGATTACTGCAAATGCAGTAGGGCCTACACCCAGACCTGCAGCAACGCCTGCGATACCATTAGCCAGACCGGACATTCTCAGTACTCTGGAGAACACACCTGCGAAAATCCAGCATACTACCGGAATGATCGCTTCACGGCTTGCCATACCATCGATAACAGCATCTGCGTAGTGCTTCTTATCCTTTGCAAAGAAGAAAGGAATGATAATTGCAGTAAATGCAGGAACCCACAGAGCACCATCGGAGATGGACTGCCAGAAGAAGGTGGTCAGAATAATAAGTGCGATGAAAATGATGAACGGCAGGAATGACATCCATGGGCCGCCATAGAACTCGAGTCTTTTCTTTTCCATAATAGCCTCCAATAAATGTAGTTAAAAAATAATATACATTATCTTTACATTGCAAATTGTATGCCATTTCGTACATTTTCTTCTTTTTCACCTTCTCCGGCTTCCCTCTTTCCCTCAAAATACACAATTTCCGCTTATTTGCCAAGTTGGCATACCGGTTTTCAGAAGGGATTTTCGGATCAATTCAGAACAATAAAAATGGAAATATTTTTCCGAGTGGAAAAATATTTCCATGCAATTTTTGTTTATCATGGGGACTGTAAGCCTGCTGCTATTTCATGGCACTTACGTCAATCTGCAGTTCCACGATTTTATTAAACAGCTGGCGGCGGGACAGACCCATCTTTTCTGCTGCCTTGGTAATATTTCCGTTTGTTACCTGAAGCATGCTGAGAATGAATTCCCGGTCGAAATTGGCCTTCGCTTCCTTATAACTCACATCTCCGAAATCCTTCCCTTCCGTCGTTTCACCCTGACGGCTGTTCAACTCTGCGCCTGCGTTCCAAAACCCCGCTCCCAGAGAAAGGATCCCACTGTCACCCGAGAGAATTACCAGACGCTCAATCAGATTCTTCATCTCACGAATGTTCCCCACATACTCATGGTTGAGCAGATAGTCCATGGCGGTTGGTTCAATCTGATGAATGGTCTTGCCTGTTTCCCGTTCATATTTATGAATAAAGAATTCTATGAAATCCGGGATATCTTCCTTCCGATCCCGCAACGGCGGCAGATTTATTTCAATTGTATTAATTCGGTAAAGAAAGTCCTGCCGGAATTTTTTCTCCTGAATGAGCTCCTCAATGGACCGGTTCGTAGCAGTCAGCAGTCGAAAATCCACTGGTATCTGGGTATTGGAACCGATTCGCTCGATTTCTTTCTTTTCCAGCACACGGATAAGCATTACCTGCACATCCAGGCTTAAATCTCCGATTTCATCCAGAAAGACGGTACCTCCAGCAGCCTGTTCCAGTTTCCCGATCCGCCGTGAAACAGCTCCGGTATAAGCACCTTTTTCATGACCAAAAAGCTCAGATTCCAGCAGATTATGAGGATACTGCTGGCAGTTCATGGCGATAAACGGTTTCTCCCTGCGGCTGCTCCGACGGTGAATTTCTTCCGCAATGATTTCCTTCCCCGTTCCGGATTCTCCGGTAATGAGCACATTGGCACCTGAGTCTGCCACCAGATCCACCAGATTCCATACCTGCTGCATTTTCGGATTCTTGCTCTGAAGAAGATATTTCACAGGGCGGTCACTGCGGATGTTTTTCATGTTTTCCATTTCCAGACTGGAAATGGCTTTTTTAATTTCCATCAGCAGCTCATCCGGGTTATGACTTTTTACGAAATATCCAAAGGCACCCAGCTTCATGGCTTCCACTGC
>JAFYKS010000299.1 GCA_017537495.1 Bacillota bacterium
CTGGAAGCCCAGAAGGGAACACTGGAAGCCCAGATGAAAAAGCTGGAGTCTCAGCTGGAAAACGAAAAGCTGGAAATTGCCAGGAAGATGAAGGAGCAGGCTATTCCTGCTGAAATGATTGCTGCGATAACGGGTCTGGAACTGAATGCATTGGAAACATTGTAGCATAAAATGAAAAAGAAGGCCTTCCGCCAGGTTACAGAACCTGGCAGAAGGCCTCTTTTGCAAATATCAAATAAATCCGTAGAGAATTTTAACGGTATTGGCAATTGGCTGTCTGGATGACAGGCGGCGTGCGAAACCTGTGGTCTGCATGAAAGAAATCTGTTTCATTCCCTGCGGATTTCGAAGCGTTTTCTCTGAAATATCGAAGAATTCACAACGTTCAGAGTCAGCGATATGCTTTAAGTGTCTGTTCATTTCTTCGATATCTTTGCAGCCTTTCTGATTCTTCAGGGAGATGATTGCAATGGTACATTTTTTGTCCTGCTGACGGATGTGGGAAACCAGACTGCGGTATTTCTGATCGAAAGCTGTGCTGTTTTCTGCAAAATCTTCCAGGTCTGCTTCTCCGATGTGCAGAAGCAGGGTCTGTGGGTGAAGCGGCAGGATGCAGGAATCATATAATTTGATTGCGTCTTCTACAGACAGATTCTGGAAGCTGCGGTTGTACAGTGCGGTTTCCATATCAAAGGCCTGACGGAGCTCTCCTGCAGGAATTGCTGTGTCCTCGGAACCACCGAAAATTACGGTTCCGACACGTTCTGCAATTTCATTGAGGAAGCTGTATTTTTTTATTTCTGTGGTATACATATTAATAACCTCCGGAAAGTGTTAACTTTCTATCCAGGAATACGTTTCTGAAATATACGAGCAGATTCAGGGATACGATAGCCAGATTAATCAGGTAGGCTACCAGAACGTAGTTGATCTGTCCGGTGAGAACCTTGGCGGTGATGCCTGCGATGTATCCGGTGATAATCAGCAGGATGAATGGAAGGCTTGTGCTCTTGGCTGTACGGGATTTATATGCCTTCATCAGGTTTAAAGGCCAGGAACAGCCAAAGCAGATTAACATAAGTGTTTCTAAAAGTGAACTCATAATTTATTACCTCTTTTCTTTCTGTTTATCTTTCAATGTGACACAAGCTTACCACCGGGGAAATAAAAAAGCAATTTTTCGAAATATAAGAAAAGAAAAAGAAGAAATCCATTTTTCTTACTTTCAAAAGTATTTTCAAAAGTCGGAAAATGGAGGATAATGGACATAGTGAACGATGTAGAAGGAGGACAGGAATGAAAACGATCCGCAGGAAATTTTTCTGGACACAGATGATTATTATAGTTACCCTTTCTCTGCTGCTGGGAGTTGCCGGGACTGTCATGAATCTGTACTCTGAAATGAATAAAAGAGACCAGAATCTTCAGAATGCCGCAGAGGCTGTGTCTTATTCCATGAATCTGACGGGAAGCGAACTGAACCGTGAGGATATATCTCCGGAAACCTCAGATTATCTGGACACGTTTAAGAACGTGATGGATGATATTGATGTAATTTCTGTCGTAAACAGTGAAGGGGTGCGTGTGTATCACTCCAATCACAGCCTGATTGGTACAGCATATGAAGGCAGCTGGCCATATTTTGGTGAGAAAAACGGAAATCAGTATTATGCAGTAAATGAAACGGGACCATCCGGACCGCAGCGCCGTGCCTATGCGGCAGTTTATACACAGGAAGGGCAGTACGCCGGTTTTGTAATGGCCATTATGCTGATGGATCATATTTACACAGAGATATACCGTACCGTAATGCTCTATATTGGTGTAACTTTTGCAGCGGTAGTTGTAGAACTGCTGATTATGGCATGGCTGTTTTCCAGACTGAACCGCAGCCTCATGGGGTATGAACCGGATACTTTTACCGCTATGTACAAAATGCGTGATAATATTCTGGAGGCTCTGGAAGAAGGTATTGTGGCAGCAGATGTGGACGGGAATATCCAGTTTACCAATCTGGCAGCAGATGAAATGCTGAAAAAGAACGGACAGGAGTCTGAAGCGTTGCGGGATATTCTGAAAATCGCCCAGGAGAGAAGCGTACGTAATTATGCAGATAAAGATATCCTTATCGATGGGATTCCTGTAATGGAAGACGGACAGGTGATGGGGGCTGTTGCGATTCTTCATGACAGAGCAGAATATACGCAGCTGATGGATGACCTGGTAGGCACGCGTCATCTGGTTGATTCCATGCGGGCCAATAATCATGATTTCACCAATAAGCTGCATGTAATTCTTGGTTTAATCCAGATGGAAATGTACGAAGAAGCGGAACAATATATTCAGAACATTACCATGGTACAGCGTGCTTCCATCAGCCAGATTATGAATGCGGTGAAGGAACCGGCCATCGCAGCTCTGCTGATTGGAAAATGTGCCCGGGCCGCAGAACTGGATGTCAGGTTTATACTGAGAGAAGACAGCAGTTACAGTTCTGCAGATATGGGACTTCCTCCACAGGTTTTAGTTACAATTCTGGGAAACCTGCTGGAAAACGCACTGGAGTCCATGAACGAAGATCCGCGCTATGATTCCAGAAAACAGCTGGAAGTGGGACTTTATTCCACTCCGGAGATGGTACTCCTTACTGTAGAGGATACAGGAAAGGGTATCAGTGAAGACAGGCTGGAGCATATTTTTGCAAACGGCTTCTCTACGAAAGGAGACGGAAGAGGAACCGGTCTGTATCAGGTGAAACAGCTGACAGAGAGTCTCGGCGGGACCGTTACGGTAGAATCACAGCCGGATGTGGGAACGGCATTTACCATATGTTTCAAAAAAACAGGAGGAAAACATGTACC
>JAFYKS010000300.1 GCA_017537495.1 Bacillota bacterium
CACCAGTCGGGGATCAGCTCTTTGAGCTTTACCGTTTTTTCGCTTGCCAGATCCAGCAGGATCTCGATATCGCCGCTGTCCTTATCCAGCTGCATCATCATTTCCCGGCAGGATCCGCACGGCGGTCCCACCTGACCGTCGGTCATAACAGCCACAATTTTTTCTATTCTATTTTCTCCGTGAGTAATCATGTTTGCGATGGCATTGCGCTCTGCACACATACCCAGAGAGCAGGCCATATCAATGCACACTCCCACATAGATGTTTCCTGCCCGGGTCAGCAGGGCAGCGGATACTCCGCCGGCTTCGATGAAAGGCGATACGGTGCGGTTATTCTGAACTGCAAGGGCAGCTTGGTATAATTCTTTCCAGGTTATCATGAGAAGACCCTCCTTTTGCATCATTTTACCACGGAGACGGGGTGGTGACAATAACTGCCCCCACGTCCTTAATGGGATCTGTACAGGGAGAAAAAGAGTGCGGATTTTGGCGAATCGTGGTATAATACTTAAGTTGGACATGCCGTCTGACGAAGGAGGATATTGATTTGATTTTAGGATTCAGTACGCTGGCTTCCAGCAGCAGCGGAAACTGTTATTACATAAAAAGTGAAACGACAAGTATATTAGTAGATGTGGGAATCAGTGCAGCGCAGATTATCAAGCGTCTGGATGCGCTGGAGGTCAGTGCACAGGAAATCGCAGGGGTCTTTCTGACCCACGAGCACGTGGACCATGTGAAGAGCGTATCTGCCTTCCACAAGAAGGCACCGGCGGCCTGGTTCATTGCCTCACAGGGAACGGTGAACGGACTGGATGAAAAGGTGCGCAGTGCCATCGAAAACCAGCTGACCATCGTGGCACCGGGATGCTGCGACGGCACACAGTGCCGCGACCTGATGATCGGGGACATCGAGGTTCATTCTTTCTGCTTGTCCCACGATGCGGCAGAGCCGACAGCCTACACCTTCAGCAAGGAGGGCCGCAAAATCGCTATTGTTACGGACACAGGCATTGTTACGGAAGAGATTTACGAAGCGCTGAAGGATGCGGATCTGCTGGTGCTGGAAGCAAATCATGAAGAAAATATTTTGCTGTACGGCAGCTATCCTTACAGCGTGAAACGGAGAATTCTCAGCGATGAGGGGCATCTTTCCAACGAAGCGGCGGGCAAGTGCCTGGCACGGATGCTGAAAGAGCGCCGGGAGACAGGTGAAACACGGGTGCCGCGGGTGCTTCTGGCTCATCTCAGCCGGGAAAACAACACGCCTCAGCAGGCATTCCTGACGGTACGCAACGTGCTGGAGGAAGAGGATTTTTATATCGGCAAAGACTTAAAGATAGACGTGCTGGGACCGGATCCGGTGCCGGTGCTCATGGAGGTATAAATGAAGATTCAGATTATCTGTATTGGCAAACTGAAAGAAAAATACTGGAGCGACGCGGTGGCGGAGTACAGCAAGAGAATGAAGCGTTTTGCCAACCTGGAAATTATCGAACTGAAGGAGTCCCGTCTGCCGGATAACGCATCCCCGGCTGACGAAGAAAAGGTGAAAGTGGAAGAGGGCAAGTCTATTTTGGCCAAAATCCCGGATTCCACCTATGTCATCACTCTGGAGGTTCTGGGCAAGCAGCTCAGTTCTGAGGAACTGGCGGAAAAGATGGATGACCTGGCCAACATGGGCAGAAGCGATATCGCTTTCGTCATCGGCGGCAGCCTGGGACTGTCTGCAGAAGTAAGCAAGCGGTCTGACTTCAAGCTGTCCTTCAGCCGCATGACCTTCCCGCATCAGATGATGCGTGTGGTACTGCTGGAACAGGTGTACCGTGCATTCAAAATCAACCGAAACGAAGCATATCATAAATAGGCGATAGACGATGGCGATTATAAACACAGAAGAAAACTACAGCCTGCATCAGCAGGGCGAGGTGAAATGGCTCACCTTCCCGGAACTTGATGCGTATCCGGAGCTGATTCATGCCTTCACTACCCGCCACGGCGGCGTAAGCACCGGTGAAAAGACCAGCCTCAACTTCGGCAAAGGACCTGACGAAACCTGGGACAATATCCTGGAAAACTACCGCATTCTGGGGGCAGCCCTCAGTGAAGAGGCAGAGCAGCCCGGCCTGGTGAACCGGGAGCACATGGTCCGCACCGACCAGACCCATACAGCCAATGTTCTGACGGTAACAGAAGAGCACCTTTCCATGGGCATCCTGCGTCCGCGGGAATACACCGATATCGACGGACTCATTACCAATAAACGGGGAATCACACTGATTACCAGCCATGCTGACTGCAACGCATTGTTCTTTTACGATTCGAAACAGCAGGCTATCGGGCTGGCTCATTCCGGTTGGAAGGGAACCCTGCAGGAAATCGGGGCGCAGATTATCCGACAAATGTCGACAGACTTCGACACGCAGCCGGAAGATATCATCGTGGGCATCGGTCCGGCACTCTGCCAGACCTGCTTTGAAGTGGATGAAGATGTGGCACAGAATTTCTACCAGAAGAACCCAGCATGGCAGACCATGGCCTTTCACAGGGAAATCGGTATCTGCAGCGAGACCGGCGAGGAGAGACGGAAACACTACATCGACCTGAAGAGCGTGGTGCGGGAGACTTTGATGAGAAGCGGCGTGAAGCCTGAGAATATTCACGATATGGGCCTGTGCAGCAAGTGCCGGCCGGATCTTTTCTACTCCTACAGAGGGCAGAAAGGGAAAAATGGAAACATGGTGTCAGTTATGATGCTGAGACCGTAATTAAATGATAAAGACAGAAACCCTGGTGATTTTTCACCGGGGTTTTTCTGTTGTCTACAGTGCTAAGAAAGTGCTCGAAAAACCGCAGAATTTCAACGTTTCTTGGCGTTTTTGTGACGGGGAAAAGTATAGCATTTTTCATGGGAATATGCTATAGTGTACCAAATTTACCGGGAGGGACAGGCCATGCTGAATGTGGAAGACTTGGGAGCACGGATTATCATAGGAATCGGAGACGGCAGTCTGTAACTGACAGAAAGCACTCTGTGGGGATTCATCCTCGCTGCTGTGCTGGCGGCCGCAGGTATCTGGCTGGGACATGGACTGAAACCGGTGCCGGAGACCAGGAGGCAGCTGCTGGCTGAACTCATCGTGGAAAAACTGTATCGGTATACGGAAGAAAACCTGGGTGAAAGCGGCAGCCGGTTCGCACCTTATTTGGGAACGGTCTTTGCTTTTATTCTGACCGGCAGCGGACTGGGCGTTCTGGGACTGCGGCCTGTAACGGCTGATGTCAATGTGACCTTCGGTCTGGCTCTGCTCAGCTTTTTGCTGATTCAAATCAGCAGCATCCGGGATCAGGGCCTTGGAGGACGATTCCGTCATCTCTGTGAACCTTACCCGTTTATGCTTCCCCTCCATCTGATGGAGGAAGTGACCCTGCCGGTATCGCTGGCCTTCCGTCTCTTTGGGAACATTTTCGGAGGAGTGGTAGTGGTGGAACTCTGGTTTGTTTTCATGGAGTGGCTCAGTAGTTTCATCAGCGAAGTGCCGTTTCTGCGGGCTGTGCTGGTGCTTCCTCTGAATGCGTTCTTTGATATCTTCGAACCGTTCATTCAGACTTATATCTTCGTCACACTGACCATGGTCTTCCTGAACCGGGCAGTGGAAGGCGGACGTCACCGTACGTAAACCGGCAAAGTGTGCAGCTGTATTTAATATTCAAGGAGGGATCTACTATGTCTACAACATTTATTGCAATGGCGGCCGGATTGGCCATGGGACTGGCAGCACTGGGGATTTCCATCGGTCAGGGGATTATCGGGTCCAAGGCCATGGAGAGCATCGCAAAGCAGCCGGAGGCGGCAGGGAATATACGTACCACCATGATTGTGGCCCTTGCCATTATGGAAACCATCGGTGTTCTTACTTTCGTTATCGCAATCATTATGACGGGTTCCCTGTAGGAAAATCCGGTTTGCCGGATGGTACCGAAAAGGAGGCGAAGTCATGGAAATAACCTTGTATCAGGGCCTTCTGGAGTTCAACTGGAACCTGCTCCTGAGTGCAGTTACCGTTCTGGTACTGTATCTGATTCTGAAAAAGTACTTTTTCGAGAAGGTGCATTATGTACTTATGGAACGGCAGGTACACATAGAAGAACAGCTGACCCACGCGAAAGAAATGGAACGCAATGCTGGTGTTTTGCTGGAAGAATACAGCTGGACGCTGGCCAATGCGGAGGAAGAAAAACGCAGCATTCTCCGGCAGGCAAGGGCCGAGGCAGATCAGCGGGCTGAAAAGATTTTGGAACAAGCCAGGGAAGAAGCGGTGGAACTGACCGCCCGGACTCACGAAAAACTGGCTCATGAAGAAGAAAAAATCCTCCACCGGCTGCATGAGGAAATCGCGGAACTGGCAGTGCTGGCTGCAGGGCAGATTCTGCAGCGTGAAGTAAAGGAAACGGACTATACAGAACTGGTAGACCGTGTAATAGAGGAGGCGAAAACTGCAAAATGGGAGAATCAATGATAGCGCAGGCCTATGGAAATGCTCTTTATGAAGCGGCACAGGCTGCTGGGAAAGAGGAACAGATACTGGAAGAAGCAGCCTGCCTGGCAGAACTGATGGAGACAGAGGAGTCCTTCCGGAAGTTTTTGGGAAGTCCGGCAGTGACGAAAGAGAAGAAAAAAGAATTTGCGGAGATTGTTCTGCGGGGACGGGTCAGCGATGAAATGGTGAATTTTCTTTTCGTCCTCATCGATAAGGATCGGGTTTGGCACCTGGCAAGGATTGCAAAGGTGTACCGACGGCGGTTTGACGAGGAGAGAAATGTGGCGGAAGGGAAAATCTATTCTGCCGCACCAATGCCGGAAGAGCAGGTGGAGTCTACAGAGAAAGCCATGTCCAGACTGCTGGGAAAACGGGTGGAACTGGAAAATGAGGTGGATGCCCGCCTGCTAGGGGGCATGAAAATACAGGTGGACGGAAAGCTTCTGGACCGTTCCCTGAAGGGCGAACTGGCTTTGCTGCTGGCTGCGCTGAAACGATAGGTGTGTGAAAAGAAGGGAGGTGTCCCCGGTGAATTTAAGACCAGACGAAATTACTGCGGTGATCCGCGAACAGATAAAAAATTACCACAGCCGATTTGAAATCGAGGACTACGGAACCGTTCTCCGGGTAGGAGACGGCATCGCCCGTGTTTACGGTCTGGCTCAGTGCATGGAAGGGGAACTGCTGCAGTTTGAAGGCGGCGTGTTCGGAATGGCACTGAATCTGGAGGAAGACACTGTAGGGGTTGTAATCCTCGGTTCCGACCGGGAAATCAAAGAAGGCGATCTGGTGAAACCGACGGGGCAGGTGGCGGAAGTTCCTGTGGGAGAAGCGCTGATCGGAAGAGTTGTGGATGCTTTGGGACAGCCCATTGACGGCAAAGGACCGGTTCTGGCTTCTGCATACCGGCCGGTGGAACATGAGGCACCGGGAGTGCTGAAGCGGCGTTCTGTAAACGAACCCCTTCAGACAGGCATTAAAGCCATCGATACCATGCTGCCCATCGGCAAAGGCCAGCGGGAACTGATTATCGGAGACCGCCAGACGGGCAAAACCGCCCTGGCTGTGGATGCCATTCTGAACCAGAAGGGGAAGGATGTAATCTGCGTTTATGTGGCTGTGGGCCAGAAAAAATCTACGGTGGCCCAGCTGGTGCAGACGCTGGAAACCCGTGGTGCCATGGAGTATACCCTGGTGGTTTCTTCCACTGCCAGCGATTCGGCGCCCCTCCAGTATCTGGCTCCTTATTCCGGATGTGCCATGGCAGAGTACTTCATGTACAAGGGGCGGGATGTTCTGATTGTCTACGATGACCTGTCAAAACACGCCGTGGCCTACCGTGCCATGTCTCTTCTGCTTCATCGTCCTCCGGGACGTGAAGCTTATCCGGGCGACGTATTTTATCTGCACAGCCGGCTGCTGGAACGGGCTGCCCGTCTGTCGGATGACCTGGGAGGAGGCTCCATCACAGCTCTTCCGATTATAGAAACGCAAGCGGGGGATGTATCAGCCTACATTCCAACCAATGTGATTTCCATCACCGACGGACAGATTTTTCTGGAGTCGGAGCTGTTTTTTAATGGACAGCGTCCTGCCATTAACGTGGGGATTTCCGTATCACGAGTGGGCGGCAATGCACAGATAAAAGCCATGAAACAGGTAAGTTCGAAAATCCGGCTGGAACTGGCACAGTACAGGGAACTGGCTGCCTTTTCCCAGTTTGGTTCCGATCTGGATCCGGATACCCGGGCACGCCTTGCACACGGGAGAATCCTTCTGGAAGTTCTGAAGCAGCGGCAGTATGAGCCCATGGATGTGATTGATCAGATTGTCATTATTTTTGCCGCATCGGGAGGGTACATGGAAGATGTGCCGGTGGAAGCGGTGCGGAAGTTCGAAGCAGGTCTGCTGGACTATATGCGTCATCACTATCCGGAGGTGGAGGAATCCATCCGGCAAAGCGGCCAGCTGACAGAAGAAACGGCTGAGGCCCTGCGGAAAGGCATTCTGACATACAAGGGGATGGTGAATCATGAGTGAAACAATGCAGGATATACGAAGACGAATGCATACCATTGAAAGTACGCAGCACATTACTCATGCAATGCGGCTGGTTTCTGCTTCCAAGTTCCGCAAGGCGAAAAAACAGTTCGACCAGATCAGCGGGCAGCTGGATCAGACCATGCAGATCATGGAAAAACTGCTGGCAAGGCAGAAACCCGGACTGCAGGACGCAGATACGCATCGCCGAATCATTATTCTGTTTACCAGCAGCCGGGGACTTTGCGGCTCCTATAACAGCAGTCTGATAAAGGCCGCAGCCGAAATATCTTCTCAGGAAGACCTTTTCTGTACTGTAGGCAGCCGGGGAGAAGAATTCTTTCGGCGTCAGGGATATGAGATGCTGTACTGTTTTAAGGAAGGACCGGAAAAACTCAGGCCAGATGATGCGGAGGCGGCCATCCGGCTGATTCTGGAAGAATGGAAGCAGGGACGGGCCGCTGAGGTTTTTCTAATCAGAATGAGGTACGTGAACGCACTGAAGCAGGAACCGCAGGTGTGGCGGATTTTGCCGATGGAACCGGCTGTGCGGAGGGATGAGAACGGATTGCTTTCCGATGATCTGGAGTTTCATCCGTCAGAAGAGCAGATCATGGCCTGGCTCCTCCCCAAATACCTGCAGCTGGTGCTGTGGAAGAGTGCTGGGGAATCCGCCGTCTGCGAACATGTGGCACGGAGGGCGGCCATGGAAGCTGCATCGGAAAGTGCGGCTGAAATGCTGGATCATCTTTCGCTGTCCTATCATCGAATGCGGCAGCAGGCCATTACCGATGAACTCATAGAAATTGTGTCCGGTGCAGAAAGCTTGAAATAAGGGGTGAAGTATATGAAGGAAGGTCGGATTCATCAGATTATAGGACCGGTTATCGATGTGCGGTTTGAAGAGGGACATATGCCGGCGCTGCTGAATGCCATGGAAATCGACGCAGGAGACCGGATTGTCGTGGCGGAAGTCGCCCAGCATGTGGGCGATGATGTGGCAAAATGTGTCGCTCTGTCTTCTACGGAGGGACTGCGGAGGGGGATGAAGGTTGTCGATACCGGTGCACCCATTACCGTTCCCGTAGGAAGGGAGGTACTGGGCAGGCTGTTTAATGTAATCGGACAGCCCATTGACGAAAAAGGTCCGCTGGTAAGCCGGGATGATTCGGGCATCCCGGCCCGGCGTGCTCCCATTCACCGGCAGGCTCCGGCTTTCGATGAGCAGAATACGGACTCGGAAATCTTTGAGACGGGGATTAAAGTCATCGACCTGCTGGCGCCTTATACGCGGGGCGGCAAAGTAGGCCTTTTCGGCGGTGCCGGCGTGGGCAAAACCGTGCTCATCCAGGAACTGATTCATAACATTGCCCGGGAGCATGGTGGCATCTCTGTTTTCGCCGGTGTGGGTGAGCGGACCCGTGAGGGCAATGATTTATATAACGAAATGACAGCTTCCGGTGTCATCGAAAAGACGGCCATGGTATTTGGTCAGATGAATGAACCGCCGGGTGCCAGAATGCGGGTAGCCCTGACGGGGCTGACCATGGCGGAATATTTTCGTGACGAGGAAGGGCAGGATGTGCTGTTCTTCATCGATAATATATTCCGGTTCACGCAGGCAGGGTCTGAAGTTTCAGCCCTGCTGGGGCGTGTGCCGTCGGCGGTGGGATATCAGCCCACTCTGGCTACGGAAATGGGTGCTTTGCAGGAAAGGATTACTTCTACACTGAGCGGGTCGATTACCTCGGTGCAGGCCATTTACGTTCCGGCAGACGATCTGACAGACCCTGCTCCGGCTACCACCTTTGCCCATCTGGACGGTACTACGGTACTCAGCCGGTCTATCGCGGAACTGGGAATCTACCCGGCGGTGGATCCGCTGGAGTCATCTTCCCGCATTCTGAATCCGCTGATTGTGGGTGAGGAACATTATGAAACTGCCCGGAGAGTCCAGGAAGTGCTGCAGAAGTATAAGGAACTCCAGGACATTATCGCCATTCTGGGCATGGATGAGCTGTCGGAGGAAGACCGGCTCGTTGTGTCCCGTGCCCGCAAAATCCAGCGCTTCCTTTCCCAGCCATTCAGTGTGGCAGAGCAGTTTACCGGCATGGAAGGAAAATATATTCCGCGTCAGGAAACGGTACGGGGATTTAAGGAAATTCTGGATGGCGGCCTGGATCAGGTGCCTGAAAACCTGTTCCTTTTCGCAGGAACTATTGACGAGGTAAAAGAAAGGTTTGAGAATCATGGACGCAAAAGATAAGGGGATGCGGCTGACGGTGATTACGCCGGAAGAAGAATTCTATAACGGAATGGTGGAAAGTGTGATTGTGCGCACCCTGGACGGATATATGGGTTTCCTGGAAAACCGTGCGCCTGCCTGTGTGCTGCTTCACGATGAGGGGAGTCTGCAGTTCCGGGAGGCCGGTGCAGCCCCGGAAAAGGACATGCTGCGGATTCTGCTCAATGGAGGTTTCGCTTTTATGGATGAGGACCTGACCATCTATGCAGATCAGGCACGGTGGGAGGACTGAAAGAAAAAGAAAAAGTACGCAGACCATGCGTACTTTTTGATTGTGTTTGCTGCGGATTTTGCAGGGTTACATTACGCTGAACTTACGGGTCGCGTTGAGATAGCGGCTCAGCATACCCAGGTTAGCGTAATAATAAGCGAACTTCTGCTCCTTCTTCACTTCAATCAGACCGGACTGCACCAGCTTCTTCACGTGCTGGCTGATGGTGGCCTGTGCATAGTCAAAGTGCTCCACCAGGTCCTTGTTGCACACGGTGGTCATGGAACGGTTGCACTGCATGATGTAGCGGAAAATGTTGATGCGTGCAGGATGTGCCAGAGCATCGGACACATTTGCAATCAGCAGAATCTCTTCTTCCGGCATATTCTCTGTAGTAGGATCGGTTTCTTTTCTCAGTCTCATATGATTTAAACTTCCTTTATGATAAATTTTATGATTCGAAATCGGTAGGTACACGAATGCACCGAATGACATTATACTACAAAAAATCGGTTTTGGGAAGAAAAAGAGAGGATGCAAAATTATTTGCACCTTTCTTTTTTTTATGATATACTGTATTTGTGGGAAAGTGAGGTGTATGCGGTATGATGCGGGCTGAATATTATAAGAAGATCATATATGAGCTGATTAACCTGATTGATGAAGGTGTTTACATCGTGGATCAGGAAGGCAAGGGCATCTTCTATAACCATACCATGGCGGAACTGGAAAAGGTGAACGTGGAAGACGTACTGGGGAAGACCTTCCATGAGGCATTCCCGGACTTCAAGCTGGATGAGTCCACCCTGTTCAAAGCTCTGAAAAAGAAAATATCCACCGTGCGTCAGCAGCAGACCTATAAGAATCTCTACGGCAAGGAAATTACCACCATCAACAGCACCATTCCGGTCATCGTAGGGGGAGAAACGGTGGCGGCCATCGAGCTGGCCAAGGATATTACCGATATCCGGCAGATGTCTGACAAGCTGATGGAGCTGGGAGGCGGCGGACAGCCGGAGCGTGAAGAACGGCAGGCGTCTATCAGACGTTACTCCTTCGAAGACATCTGGGGTCAGAACCCGGGCTTCGTCGAAGTGGTGGACCGTGCAAAACGTGCCGCATCCGTGGACGCGTCGGTTCTGATTTACGGGGAAACGGGAACCGGCAAAGAACTCTTTGCTCAGAGTATTCATTATGGCGGAGACCGCAGAAACAAGCCGTTTCTGGCGCAGAACTGCGCGGCTATTCCGGAGCCTTTGCTGGAAGGTATGCTTTTCGGTACGGCCAAGGGGGGCTTTACCGGAGCGGTAGACCGGGCGGGACTGTTCGAACAGGCCAACGGGGGAACCCTGCTTCTGGACGAAATCAGTGCCATGCCTTACGATCTGCAGAGCAAGCTGCTGCGAGTTCTGCAGGAAAACTACATCAGAAGAATCGGCGGAACGAAGGATATTCCTGTAGACGTGCGAATTATCGCCACTGTCAATGAATCGCCGGAGGATCTGATGGCTCACGGCAAGCTGCGAAAGGACCTGTATTACCGTCTGAACATCGTGAACATCTCCATTCCGCCTCTGCGTGAGCGGCCTGGTGATGTGACGGTGCTGGCGGAACGGTTCCTGGAAAAGCACAACAAGCGGTTCAATAAGGAGCTGTGGATGATTTCTGACGCGGCGGCCAAACGTCTGCGCAGTTATGAGTATCCGGGCAATGTCCGTGAGCTGGAAAACATCATCGAACAGGCAGTTGCCATGGCAGACCGGGAACATGTGCTCAGTGAAAAGCTGCTGAACATGCCGGGGACTGCGAAGAAATCACGTCAGTCTGCGCCAAAATACGATGCACAGATTCCGCTGGACCAGTATCTGGATGCCATTGAACGGCAGGTGATCAAAGAAGCCATGATCAATGCCAACGGCAACATCAGCAAAGCGGCGGAAACACTGCAGATTAAGCGCCAGACACTGCAGCACAAGCTGAAAAAGTATCACATTATGGGGTAAAATGGCGAAAAGCGCAAATATATTGGCATATATAATGCAAAATATTTTGCACAATTCAGCTGCAGACTGACGCCGGGCAGGAAAAGTCAGGAAGAGGAAAGCGGCTGAGAGGGGATATTTTGTGATGTATCTGCAAAAAAACATGATTTCAGGTCGAAAAGTGTGCCTGAAAACCTAAATTTTGCGGGAAAACATGTATACAATATTCACAGCATGAGGTGGCATGATGTTTGCTACATAATATAGGTGTGAATATCGTTTATAACACGTTATCAAAGTGAATTTTTTTTAGAAAAAGGAGAGAGTTAAAATGGAAAATGTAAAAGTAATCCTGTGGGGACTTGGTGCTATGGGCGGCGGTATCGGTAAGATGCTGACTAAGAAGAAAGGTGTAGACATCGTTGGTGCTATCGACATCGGTGCTAAGCTGGGTAA